>JAEUTF010000203.1 GCA_016788185.1 Bacteroidia bacterium
TTTTTCAGGGCCATTGCTTTGCCTTTCCCGAATCCCAGGTTATCGGACAAGGTAAGGGCATCATTGGCATAGCGGATGGCTTCATCGGGGGCATCGCTGAAATTAAGGCGGCTGAGCTCCAGCAGGGTCATCACCCGGTTGCTGTCCTGTTCCGCTACGTCAAGCAGACGTTTTAAACTGTCGATAGGGTTACTTTGGGCCAGGCAAGCCAGCGAAAAAACGATCAGAGCAAATGAAAGCAATCGCAGCGTTTTCATCCTTCGGGGTATCTGTTTCGCTTTAGGGTTTCAACGCTAAAGATAGATTATTTTTAGACGCATCCCCTGTTTGCCCTTGTCCGGGTCTTTCTTCCTTTACCCGGATTCCGGTATTGCGTAGTGCCCTATGTGTTAAGGCGTAAGCCGGAAGCCAGAAGGTCCGTTAAAATATACATTATCAGTCATATACATTTGTTATCCAGAGAGCCTTCCTTTCGTTCAGGCCTTGATACGTTTTTCCTGAAAGCGAGAGAGGCCGCCTCCCTGCGGAAGCGGCCTCTTTCTACGGGCTTGCGAATACCCTTATTCTTTCATGAACCGGATGACCCTTTTTTCTGTATCAAGATGCAGTTTGATCAGATAAACACCGGACTGAAGCGTGGTGCAATCAATGCTGATGACATCGTGCTGGCGGTTGATACCAACCACGTGCTGTTTGCCCATCAGGTCGTACAGGCTGACCATGTTGTCTTCTATTATTTTTCCGTTTAAGCGGATATGCACCTGGTCGCTGGCAGGATTCGGGAACACTTCGAGGGCATCCTCCGTCATTCCGCCGGATACGATCCTCGAATTTCCGGAGTTGCATTTGTTGGAAGAGGAACTGGCATTGCTGGCTACCGATGATTTCTGATTTACCTCGTAGGATCGTACGGTCCAGGTCACTTTCATTCCGTCGAAGTACACCTCAAAGTTTCCGCCGCCGGGCAGGAAGACCGTAGGAGGCGTGCCCGTGTAATTACCGAGGGCAGTGAGGAAGTTATCCGGTCCGAGCGGGATGTAAACAGGAGTGGCATTGGCATTTTCATACCTGAATTTTGCCACATAGGCGAATCCGGAAGGATGATTGACCACGGTGTCCACGCAGTGCAGGATGGGCTTGATTTTCTTCGCGCCGTTTCCTTTCGGATTGACATACAGGATGCCGTTTTGATAGGTGATGTTGTAATTGCCCGCTTTCGGGAAATTCAGGCAACAAACCGTAATGGTGTATACGCCGGCGGTTTGATTGCAATTGGCTGGTACCGAATACACGGGGCCGGAGGTGATGGTGGTCTGCTCGTTGTTTTTCCAGCCGCTGATGGTGCTGGTGAGGGCGGGCATCTGGGCGCCCTTGAAGATGTATTTGGTATCCGCGGTCACCAGGAGGCTGGCCGGGGTGATGGTCAAGGTGCCGTTCTGTAAACTCAGTGTATAATTGTCGGCACTGCCTCCCGTTAACTGAATCGGATATTGTCCGATGTCAGTATTGGACACTGCTGCCGTTCCGGCCGTAGGGGCGGTGATGTCACCGGCATCGTCGCCGTTTACAAAACCGGAATAGCTGATGGTAAAGGCCGGATCGGGATCACCGTACACCCGGGTTTGATTGTTGGCTGTGGCCGTCAGCGCGGCTTTGGAAACGTCCAGGCTACCGTTGATGTATTGGAGAACGTAGTCGCTCGGCTGTATGAGGCTGAGTCCGCCGGGAACAATCTGGAAACTTCCTGCCGGATAGGGGGCAGGCACGCTTGCATTGCTGGCATTGACTACCGTGTGACTGATGCTCCCGGTGGCGATGCCGGCCAGTGAGTCATCATAGCCAAAGCCTTCCACCTGTGCACTGAAACTGGTGTTGTCACCGTACACGATGCTCTGATCGTTTGCTTCCACCGTCAGCGTCTTGGGCAATATCGTGAGGGTGCCCAAACCGTAGGAGATTTCAAAATTGTTCGAGAGCAGGGCCGCCGGCACAATGGCATGGCTGCCGGCATAGGTGCCGGTAATCATGTTAATGCCCTTGAATTCGTATAGCGTATCGTTCAGCGGAGCATTGTAATCGTCTTCGTCGATGATGACGGCCACGTTTTCATTGCTGCTGCTGCCGGTTCCTACATTTTCACTGCTGACAATGGGAGAGCCGTTCACCAGGGCACGGGCATTCACCACGGCGGTGCCGTTCACCAGGGCACGGGCATTTACCAGGGCGCGGGCATTCACGAGGGCGCGGGCGCTGACCAGCGGAGCGGTGGCGGAGTCATCCTGGTAATTGAAGATGGAAGCGGTGGCTACATCCACGAGCGAAAGCGTGTCATAGGTGGAGGTTCCGTTCACGAGGGCGCGTGCATTCACGAGGGCTCTCGCATTCACCAGCGCACGGGCACTGACCATGGCGCTGAGGTTGGAGAGATCCGCATTCACCAGGGCGCGTCCGTTTACCAGGGCGCGTGCATTCACCAGGGCAAGGGCATCCACAATGTTCTGCTGATGCACGGTCTCCAGGTTGTTCAGGAATGCGCTTTGATCAAGGGGGTCAATATTCGTAGTGTCGAACTGGTAGATAAAATCGGCCACTTCAATCTTGTCTCCGTAGGTGATGGTCGTGTCTTTGGGCGTGATCACCAATGGCATTTTGTCAATCGACAGGAGTCCGTTCACAAACTCGTAGTTGAAGAAGGTATGATAACCGCTGTCGAGTACACTGGCTTCCGGCGCAATGAAATAGATGCCGGCATTGCTGCTGCTGCTGGCCGGAGTGTTGAAAGTGACGGGGCTGAGTCCGAGATCGGCGAAGCTCAGGCCGGAACTGGCGAGCGGCACATTGTCCACCAGGATGCTTGCGGTGAAGACGGGAAGTTTTTCCCCGTATTTCTTGACTTTATGGTCAGCAATCACCTTTACATTCTTCTTGATGGTGGAGAAGAAATACAGGGTGTCGGAATTGCCGCCGTCGTTCAGGAAGGGAACCAGCGGTGGCGTATATACGTAAACCGGGTAATTGCCAAAGAAGGTCGGG
>JAEUTF010000236.1 GCA_016788185.1 Bacteroidia bacterium
TCGCCGGTAAAAATAATTTTGGTGCCTTCTCCCGCACGGGTGATGATCGTTTTCACTTCATGGGGAGTCAGGTTTTGGGCCTCATCAATGATAAAACAAATATTGCTTAAACTACGCCCTCGTATATAGGCCAACGGAGTAATGTGAAGCTTTTCGTTTTCCACCATGTCGTTAATTTTCTGGAACTCCTTGTCCGTTTCTTTGTATTGGCTCTGAATGAACTTCAGATTATCCCAGAGCGGCTCCATGTATGGATTGATTTTCGACTTAATGTCGCCGGGGAGGTAGCCAATGTCTTTATTGCTGAGCGGAACGATGGGCCGGGCCAGATAGATCTGTCGAAAGCGGCTCTTTTGTTCCAGCGCGGAGGCCAGGGCCAGCAAGGTTTTACCGGAACCGGCAATCCCCATAATGGTGCTCAGCAGGATGTTGGGATTTAGTACGGAATGGATGGCAAAAGCCTGTTCTGCATTTCTCGGTCGTATCCCGGCGGCAGGTTCTTTCTGTATCCGCTCGATACGGTCACTATGCGGATTGTACCAGGCAAGGGCGGATCCGGATTCTGTTTTGCTCCTGAGGATGAAATAATGGTTTTTAAGAGGCCGTACTTTTACGATGTCTTTCCAGGTACACCATCCGTCCTGGTACAACTTATCGATGGCTTTCTTACTCACATTTTCAATGACCGATTTTCCGGTATAGAGGTCTTTGATGTCCTTTACTTTTCCGGTTTCATAGTCTTCGGAGGCCAGGTTGAGTGAACGTGCTTTTAACCGCAGGTTGATATCCTTGCTGACCAGTACCACTTTTCTCCTTGGATTTTCTTCCTGCAGGCTCAGCGCAGCATTGATGATGCGGTGGTCGGCCTTTCTTTCGCCGAAAACCAGGTCGGCATCTATGGAACTGCTTTTCTCGTGCATCAGCACCCTGAACTTCCCCTTGGTCGGGCCGTTCAGCGGTATCCAGTCCTGCAATGAAAAACTCGCTGATAAACGATCGATGGAACGGATGAATTCTCTGGCTTCGAAATTGATGACATCGTTTCCTTTTTTAAAGCGATCTATTTCTTCCAGAACGGTGATTGGAATGGCCACATCATGCTCCTTAAAATTGAAAAAAGCATTGTGGTCAAATAAGATGGCAGAGGTGTCGAGAACGAAGATTTTCCTGTCTTTGTCTTTTATAATGGATGGCTTGGGCATAAAGGAGTCTGGCTATACCCGAATATAGTGGTGCTTACGAGAGGCGCCGTGATCGCTGTGAGAAACTTAATCTACAACCTCCTGTTAATAAAACCGGCTATAAAAGACTGACAAAGAAAGAAAAGGAATTTGTCCTGGTAAAATCAGAACCAGCCGTTTTTAAATGCAAACTTGATCAGACCAACAACATTCTTTGAACCGGTTTTGGCAAGCAAGGATTTACGGTAGGAATTGATGGTATGCTCTGACAGGTGAAGTTTCGCGGCTATTTCGGCTGAATTGTATTCTTCGTAGATCAGTTTGATGATGTTCTTTTCGCGTTCGTGAAGATCTTCAAACCCCAGGCGGGCTTCCTTTTGCATAAACTCGGCTGAGCGGTGCAACATCTTCCCGACCAGTTCCGGAGAAAAAAACATTTTACCCTGGTACACGCTGAGGATGGCCAGTTCCAGTTCGGGCCGGGTGACGTTCTTCAGCAGATACCCTTTGGCACCTGCTTCCATCATTTGTTCAATGTGCCACTTGTCTTCGAAGGAACTTAGCGCAATGATTTTAACCTCCGGGTGGGAAGTCCGTAGTTGAACGCTGCATTCAATGCCGTTGAGCCGGGGCATATTGATATCCATCAGCACCACATCCGCAAATTGCCCCTTAAAAAAATCCAGCGTTTCAATACCGTCCGAAACCTCATGCACCTCTTTTTCAAAGGTGCATTCCTGCAGCGCATTTTTCAGTCCCTGCCTGAACATGGGGTGATCGTCGGCAATGAGTATTTTTATTGGCATACCTAAAGGTAATTAATAGCTTCGGTGGGAATACTGATCAGGACTTCAAATCCCTTTTGATTGGTCCGTCTGAATGAGACTTGTCCATGCAGGTGGGCAACGCGGGCTTTTATGTTGATGATCCCGATGCCTTCCGTCTTCATGCCTTCATTGAAACCAATTCCGTTATCAAAGTAACGTACCTGGATTTGTTCCTGGTCGCGTTTGAGTTCTAGAGAGATATCCGAAGCGCCGGCGTGTTTGAGGGTATTATTTGCCAGTTCCTGAATAATCCGGAAAAGATTGAGCTCCGCCGCGTAGGGCAAGCGTCGATCCATGCCGGAACTGTGGAGCAGAAAGGATTTTTTGTGGGTTTGTTCGATGTTGTATTGCAGTTTGTCAAGTTCATACAGCAAACCGGATCTTTCAAGGTCACGGGGCACAAGGTTGCGGGAAATCAGACGAACATCCTGCCTGACTTCTTCCACCAGTGAACGGATATACTGGCTTTTTTCTTTGAGCGGGAAATCCACCTTTTCAGACAGGAGTTCCGCTTCAAGGCTGAGTGCGGAAATTTTGGCTCCGAGTCCGTCGTGGAGGTCTTGCGCCAGCCGTTCCCTCTCGCCTTCCTGCGCTTTTAACATGGCGTTTAAAAGCTCTGAGCGCCGGCTGATGTTGGTGATGTTGTTTTTGTAAACCAGGTAAATCAGAAAAAGTACCAGTGCCAGAAAAGCTACAGAGAGAACGATGAGGAGATCCGAGAAGTTCGTGGTTTGTGCAAACACAAGAGGGCGATTAGCAGGATACTGCTTGTAAAAATATGGATATATAAGTGAATATCCTCCAGCAGGTGGGTGGTTTCCC
>JAEUTF010000247.1 GCA_016788185.1 Bacteroidia bacterium
TATGCCAAGAAAAAGGAAAACATGGAAGGGATCCGTGAGCATCTTGCCACATTAAAAACGGTTTGCCAGCAAGCCTACCCTGAGCTGGAGAATGAAATCAAATCCATTAAAAACACTTTATAAAACATACACATGAACGCCGCAAAAATATTCATCATCGAAGACGATGTCATGATTGCCAGTCTGATCCGGCAGAGTCTGAGTAAATTCGATTCATTTGAAACAAGCCATTTCACCACTGCCGAAGAATGTCTGGCGAAACTTCATGAACAGCCCGATATCGTCATTATCGATTATAACCTGCCGGGAATGGATGGCCTGACCTTTATGAAACAGGTGAAAGCCCAGTGTCCGGGTACTCTCGTTATTATCTGTTCCGGTCAGGAAGATGTGCAGGTGGTAGTGTCCTGCTACCATAACGGAGCCAACGACTATATCCTCAAAAACGATCAGATGATTGCGAATATCGAGAATTCGGTACGCAACCTGGCCATGAACATTACGTTGCGCCGGGAAGTGGAATTTTTGCAGGATCAGATCATTGACAGAAACAAATATTCCAATATCATAGGTGGCAGCAATGCCATTCTGCGCGTGTTGAAACTCATTCAGAAAGTGGAAAAGAACAACATGATGGTACTGATCACCGGACAAAGCGGCACGGGGAAAGAACTGGTGGCCAAGGCCCTTCACTTCAATTCCCCCAGATCACGAAAACCCTTCGTTATTGTAAACATGGGCGCCATCCCTAACGAACTGGTGGAAAGCGAACTTTTCGGACACGAAAAGGGAGCCTTCACCGATGCCAGGGAGCGGAGGATCGGGAAGTTCGAAGAAGCTGACGGGGGCACGATCTTTCTGGATGAAATCGGCGAAATGGACATGGGTTTGCAATCTAAATTACTCCGCATTTTGCAGGAAAAAGAAGTGACAAGGATCGGCAGCAATAAAACCATTAAACTTGATTTCCGCCTGATTGCGGCTACCAACCGCAACCTCGCCCAGGAGGTCAAAGAAGGACGCTTCCGGGAAGACCTCTTTTACAGGATACAGGGCTTCCTCATTCATCTGCCTCCCCTTTGCGAACGCGGAGACGATATCCTCCTCCTGTCAAAATCTTTCCTGCAGGAATTCTGCCAGCAGAACAAAATGGAAAACATGATCATCTCCAAAGAAGCCTGCAAGTTCATGCTCGACTATCCATGGCCAGGAAATGTGAGGGAGTTAAAGGCGGTCATAGAGCGTGCTGCACTGATGGCAGAAAACAACACCATTACCGTTGAGGACCTGACTTTCGTTACTGCATAATACTTTTTCAACCAACAGCGATCGGGCCGGGTAAAGTTCACCCGGCCTCCGCGTTTTTGTCCGGAACCTTTAATATTCATCATCGTATACTGTATATACCAAAAAAATCATGAAAAGAGCTGCCCCATCCGGTCCGAAAAGAATGAGGATGACACAACGTGTCTCCCAGAAGTACACGATGAAATATGTTGTCGCCGGATCATCTATCCTCGGTTGCATGCTGGCTGCCCTGGTGGTCATTAACCTCTCCAGAAATGAAAGCACCTATGCCAACGAAAAGAAAGCTGTCTCTCCGGTGAACTACCGTTCGGTGGAAGTTCACCTGAACGAAAGAATGGTGCTGGAAAGCGAAGAAATAAGCAAAAGGGCCACCCAGGAGTACAAAGGAAAGGACTCCCCACAATCCGCCAGGATGGTTTCCAGGGCGAAGGATGTCAACATCCGGAACATTGAACAATCCATCAGCGAATAAAACCCAGACCATGAAATCAAAAAAATACAACATGACGATTCCGGGTGTGCTGTTTACCACGTTGATGGTACTGGCGATTTCTTTTGCGGGCTTTGGTGCTACCAAAACCACAACCGGTAACGGGAACTGGAACTCACCTTCAACCTGGACGCCTTCGGGTGAGCCTACCGCTGCGGACGATGTCATCATTCTGAGCGGACATGCCCCGAATGTCAATGTAAACAACGGACAGTGCAGAACACTCACGGTTCAGAGTGGCGCCACACTTTTGATCGGAAACTCGAGAAAACTAAGTATCAACCACAGCGGCGGACTCAACATCTCCGGAACATTGGACATCACCAGTGGCAATATTACGGTTGTAAACAACAATACCACCTTCAACATTCTGGCCGGCGGATCCGTAAACTGGAACCCGGGCGACAACAGCCTTGCTGGCGCCAGCCTCTTTACCAAATGCATCGAAAATTTTGCTCCCACCAGTACCCTGACCATGAGAAAATGGTACAATACCAATGTGGGTTTAGGCAATGTAGTTTCTTCCAATTTTGGCAACCTGACCATTCACGGTGTTGGCGGAACATGGCAAATGCAGAACAGTCTGGAGGCCCATGTGGTCGTTGGAGCCCTTACCATTACCAGCAGTTACGTTGTTCTTGACAACAGCGGCTCGATCAGCAATACCAGCATCGGGTCCATCCATCTGACCAACTCTTCAGCCTTCCTTGATTTCCTCAACGGTACTCATGGCAGCAGCTTCACTGTAAATACCGGTAATGTTTCCATCACTGCCGGAGAACTCGATTGCTTTTACGGCAGCGGGAGCGGCACCTGCCATTTCAACGTGAACGGAAATCTTTCCATCACTTCCGGCGGGTACCTGATCGGAAGCAACAACCACAACGGGAGCATCCACCTCACCGTAAATGGCAATGTCACACTTACCCGATCAAATTTATTCGGGATCTATGATGGTTCCGGCAATTTCACGATGCAGGTAAGCGGAAACCTCAGCACCTTTAAAGTAGGTACCACCTTCAGTGAACTGTATGGCATTGTGGACGGAAATGGAAGCGTCACCATGGAAATTGAAGGAGATTTGACTAACCAGGGCTATTTTGATCTGATCTGGAACAGCGGTGTAACGGGAGTAGGTAACGGTAACTGCAGCCTGACTGTTCAAGGAACCATGCGGCAGTCGGAAGGTGATTTCAGAGGAATCTGGAATGCCACCACCACCAATTCAGGATCCTGCACCATCAACCTTGATACGCTGAACTTCAGCGGGGGGATTTTCATGTGCACGTACTCCTGCTCTTCCACACCGGTCAGTAATTCCCTGAACATTACAGGAAGTGCAGGCATCCATTTCACCAGTGCGGGAGACATTTTCAGGGGCAATGGCATGGCCACGGTATCCGGTTCTCAAAACAACGCCACCTTCAACCTCAGCTGCAACGGGCCTATGATTGTGAGCGGGAACACCTCGGCTGAATTATCCCCTAATGTGGCCTACGGAACAGAAACCATTTTACTGGGAAGTACCCTGGATATCACTGGAGGAAACACAATGTTTGGCTATACAGATCACAACATTACCCTGAGTGTTACCGGCAACACCAGCATCAGCAACGGAACCACCTGCTTCTCCAGAAGTAGTGGCACAGCCGATCTGAATTTCGGAAATGACCTAGACATCAGCGGAGGAACCCTGGTATTCAAAAGCAATACCGGTAAAACATCCGCTGCTATAAACGGCAATTTCAGCTTCAGTAACGGAACCGTAAAGCTCTACGCGAATTCCGGCACAGCCTCCAATGACAGTACCACACTGTTCATTACAGGAAACTTTTCTCATACCGGTGGCAATCTGGAGTTCTCGGACAATACGCTGAACACCGGACCGGTCAGCGTTTATAGTTACGGTTCCGAATTCACGCTCGGCGGATCCGGAACGATCAGCTCCGCCGGCAGCGGCACATCCACCTACTTCGGGAAAATCTTCTTTTGCAATAACAGCAATTTCAGCCGTACCAGTACGAACCATCACATTCAGCAGGTAAAATACATCGTTCAGCCCTCCGTTGTATTAAACGTACTGACCGGGCCGATGGAGCTTTCTTCTCACAACAACCCCGGGACCGACTTCCTGACCGTATCCGAGGGCTCCACCATCATTCTTGGAGTTAACACCATCAGCTCGAATGTTCTCTTTGCACATTCCGGTTTAAACGTAGCGAATGCAGGAATTCTGAAAACTGCCCATCCCAACGGATTGTTTGACGGCGGAAACGAAGCCGCCATCAGCGCAGCCGGCAACATGGACTATAGCCTGCATCTGAACAGCACGGTTTATTATTATGGCACCGACAATCAAAAGATATCAGGTTTTGGCCAAGGCATCGCCAACGGAACACAGCATCAATACGGAAATCTCACCGTAGATTTTAACGGCACGGCCGACACTGAATACACGTACCTGGGGCAGAACACCCCGGTCCGGGCTACCCTGTTCCCCCAAAACGGAGAATTGAAACTGAACGGATACACCTTGACGGCAGAAGCGCTAAACTCTTCCGGTACCGGCTATGTGAAAAGCGAGGAACCCAATGCGATCAACCAATCGAAATTAAAACTTGCGTATACCCCTTCCAATAAAAACCTGCTGTTCCCATTTGGTAAAAGCAGCACCGCCCTCATTCCGGTCAATATCAATATCACGAACAATCCCGGCACAGGATACATCACCGTTTCTACCCGCGCTACGGGACCAGACAACAACCCTTTGCCCGGCACAGACTATGTCAGCGCCATTACCAATATAAATCCGGGCGGGCCGGATGTATCCACCACCCATGTCATTGATCGATGGTGGGAAGTACATGCTCCGGGTGTGACTGCTCAATACAGTTTACGTTATGCCGGCAGCGAAAATTCCACATCCGGCTCTGTCAGCGGAGGAAGTTTCAATGTCCAATACTGGAACGGAAGTGTATTTACCAAGATCAACAGCAGCGGCACAGGGGTAACCAGCGGAACCGGAACCGTCGTTGCCACCCTGAACAACATTTCAGGACCACTCGTTCTCTCTTCAGGCAGCGCATCATTGCCCATTAAACTTCTGCAATTTGATGTTAAAGCGATAGGAAGTGCAGTGGATATCAACTGGTCGACAGCGGAGGAAAAAAACAATGACTTCTTCAGCATTGAAAGATCTTCAGACGGAGCGGTGTTCGATAAAATTGAAGAAATTGACGGTGCAGGCAACAGCAGCTCCATTCTGAGATACAGAACGATGGATCATAACCCCCTGCCTGGCACCTCCTATTACCGCCTTAAACAAACCGATTTTGACGGAAGATACAGTTACTCGCCCGTCAGGGTGGTCAATCGAGGGACGAGCGGTACCGGAACCGGGGCAGGGTCAACCGCCTCCATCGAAATTTTAACACTCAGTCCCAATCCCTTCAACAGAGAATTCAGGATGGACTATCAAATAAGCCAGGCCGGTGAAACAAAAATCAGTATGTACAACATGAGTGGACAGCTGGTTTTTGAAAGCAGCAAACAAGATGAGACCGGAAGGAACAGCTTTGAATACAGCGATGAAAACAGCCTTCCAACCGGAAACTACATTGTACAAATAGCGAATGGCGCGGAGCGGATCACCAGGAAAATTATCAAAACTTCAAACTAAGCTGAATCAAGATGTCCTATAGTCAAAGGCCCAGAACCAGACAGAAATTAAGCACCCTCCAAAGAGGCGCACTCATTGCCGGAGGCATTTCCATCATGGCGGCAGCAGCATACCTGACGGTGGTGATGAATACGGCGAACCTTAGCAACTCCAAAGCGGGTATCCGGTTGATCGATCAGGATCCGGTCAACAACGGAGAAGTAATCCTGGCCTTCAGCTGGGATGAGGCGCCCGCCAATAAATCCGATATTGGACCCTCCGCCCTTGAGATCAGTGAAAATGCGGAATGCGTAGATGGCGGAAAAGACAGCACCAAGGGCCTCAGCGCCGGAAATGCCATGAAAAACATTGACATGGTGATTGCGCCGACCGACGTATTCAATGGCGAGGGGATTGATATTGGCATTGATTTTCGTCGTCTCGAGAAAAGCGGAAATTTCTTTACGCGGGGTAATGATTTTAACTTCGGTATGAAGGAAGGTAAAATCTGCATTCGCTATAAACTTACTGCCCCCAATGGCAAATCCTATGTCATAGATGAACTAAGCACCTACGAAATTCCGGAAGACGGTGAATTCAGAAATTACCGGTTTGTGTATTCGCCGGTCACCGGTAAAAGTGAAGTGCTGGTAGATCAGGTAACGGTCTGGACCAATCAGGGACCGCCTAAAAGCAGGATTGCATGGAAATCCGGCGATAAAATTCTGATCGGACAGCACATGAATGGTGAAGGAAAACCCCTGGCGCTGTTTGACAACCTCATCATCCGTCAAACGGGTCAGGCCAACAAAGCGCCGATGGACCTGTTGAGTTTTTCTGCAGAACTGCAGCAGAAAAATGTCATGCTGAACTGGCATACGGGGAAGGAATACGGTACCGAATTCTTCATCATTGAAAAAAGCAACGATACTAAAAACTACAAGGAAGTTGGCCGGGTCAAAGGTGCCGGAAAATCGGAATCCTTAAAGGCCTATGCCCTGATGGATAAAGAACCCACCATCGGAGTAACCTATTACCGTTTGGGATTAAGCAACAGCACTTCCAAATCGGTATGGGTACCCGTTATCGCCTTCCGTCTGAAACCGGAACAAATGATACCCACACCGGTATCCACAAAAATCAACAATACCTCCTCTTCAGAATAAAAATCATACGGACTCATGATAAAAACCACCTGCAAGGGTGGTTTTTGCTTTTATATCAATTAGCTGACAAACAGCTTATTGTAGAATCTTTGTCGCCCTGGATAAAATCCGGTTCTCCTTTAATTATACTAATTTAGCCAGATCAAACAAATTAAAAACAAAAGACATGGGATTTCTAAAAGAATTTAAGGACTTTGCCATGCGAGGCAATCTGATTGACTTTGCGGTGGGTGTTGTAGTTGGCGGAGCATTTGGGAAGGTAACTTCAGTATTCGTAGACGGCATCATCATGCCGGTAGTTGGTAAGTTAATAGGCGGACAGGATTTTTCAGATCTCAAATACAAGATCCAGGAAGGATCCAAAGAAGTGATGGATGCTGCCGGCAATATCACCACCAAAGCCGTTCCTGAAGTGTATATCAAATACGGTGAATTCATCACCACGGTGATTGATTTCACAGCTGTAGCCTTTGCCATGTTTTTGGTGATAAAAGCCATGAACAAGCTGAAACAAAAAGAAGCTGAAGCACCTGCGGCACCACCTGCACCCGGCAAAGAAGAAGTATTATTGACAGAGATAAGGGATTTATTGAAAAAATAAACATCAGAAACAATTTTTTATGAAAACTATCCGCATATTCATTGCACTCTTCCTGCTCGGCTCCGGAATGGCAAATGCTCAATCGGACACGCTGGCTAAGAATGATACGATCTGGAGAACCGGTGGATTGTTTTCTTCGGCCTTTAACCAGGTAAGTCTCACCAATTGGGCAGCCGGAGGACAAAATGCCATCGCGTTAAACAACCTGGTCAGTCTCTTTGCCAAATACAAGAAGGGTAAAATTGCCTGGGACAACAACCTGGACATGGGTTACGGTATACTCAAGCAGGGTGATGAGAAGGTAAGGAAGAACGATGACCGACTTGAGTTTAACTCGAAGTTGGGGATTGATGCCTATAAAGCCAAGGTGTATTATACCCTTCTGTTCAACTTCCGTTCTCAGTTTGCGCCGGGATATAATTATCCGAGAAACGACACCACCCGTTACATTTCGAAGTTTGCAGCGCCTGCCTTCGCACTGTTAGCGTTGGGTATTGACTACAAACCGGTGGATTATTTCTCAGTATTCCTGTCTCCTGCCACGGCAAGGCTGATCATTGTAAACGACGATTCCCTGTCGAAAGCCGGAGCCTACGGCGTTGATCCCGGTGATAAAGTAAGGTCAGAAATCGGGGCTTACCTGAACACACGATTTCAGAAAGACATTCTGAAAGATGTGAATTTCATGACCAAACTGGATCTGTTCAGCAATTACAAGGATTCCCCCCAGAATATCGATGTAAACTGGGAAATCCTTCTGTCGGTCAAAGTGAACAGGTTCATCGCGATGTCGCTGGGCACACAGCTGATTTATGACGATAATACCGCCATTACCATCTTCAAGGACCAGAACGGCATAAAAGTTCCGGAATTAAATGTGGATGGAACCCAGCGGACTGGACCCCGCACACAGTTCCGCCAGGTATTTGGAATCGGGCTCACCTACAAGGTGGAAGGATTCACCGTTCGTTAATACTCTTCCTGAATTTCATGAAAACAGGTTTGTCATTCTGGCAAACCTGTTTTATTTTGGCAGAATGGGACTGGTGATTTATACGTCTTCGGCCGGGTCAGGTAAAACCTTCACCCTGGTCCATCAATTCCTGATTAAAGTGATTGAACGCCCCTGGCTTTTCCGCAGGATTCTTGCCATCACTTTTACCAATAAAGCCACCGAAGAATTAAAAAGCAGGATCATCCGCGAACTTGACAACCTGGCCAAAGGAGGAAGTTCACGACACCTGGAACTATTGCTTCGGGATTTACCCAAACTCAGCGAAGCCGACATCCGCGGCAATGCCGGGCTGGTTCTGACGAAGATTCTTCACGACTATTCTTCCTTCTCGGTTTCGACCATCGACAGTTATTTTCAAATTCTGGCCAGAACCTTGGCGAGAGAATTACAACTGCCGATGAAATATGAAATCGAGCTGGATACCGAATCCATCTGCCAGCATGTAACAGAACTTCTGCTGGATGAAGCGGGCAAGGATCCCTTTATCACCCGTTGGCTGGAAGACCTGCTGTTGCACCGGATTGAGAACGGTAAAAACTGGAATGTAAGAAGTGAGCTGGAGAAGATGACCAGGCAGTTGCTTCAATCGGAAGCGGCACGGGAACATGCCCGACATGCCGGCATGGCTGATTTGCCTGAACTCATCAACTGGATGATCCGGAGCAGGAAAGAGATTGAACAATTCATGCGCATATCCGGAAACAAGGGCCTGGAAATCATCCGCAACAACGGGCTTGACATCAACAGGTTTTATCAGAAGCAGCGGGGCCCGGCCGGATATCTTCAAAAAATCGCCGGCCACAGGAGCGGATTTAAGGAATTTGATGGAATTAATTCCTATACGCAGAATTGCCTTGAAGATCCACTGGCCTTCCTTGCAAAGGCTGACCAGCAGGATGAACGGCTGTGCAGGATTGTTAGCGAGGAACTCCATCCGGTTTTGGAGAAAGCAGTGGTGTATTTCACCATGAACCGCCGCAAATACATCTCCGTAACAGAGGCGCTCAAACTGATCTACCAGTCGGGCATCACCGGAGCGTTGGACAAAAAGCTGATCGAGTTCAGGGAGCAAAACCAGCTTTTTCATTTATCGGATACCACCCGCATGCTGAGCAAAAGCGTGGCCGACCAGGATGCCCCTTTTATTTTCGAAAAATCGGGAAATACCTATCAACATATCTTCATTGATGAGTTCCAGGATACGGCCACCGAACAATGGAACATTTTGAAGCCTCTGGTCATCAATACACTTTCGACGGGAAACGATGTGCTGATCGTTGGAGATGCCAAGCAATCCATTTACCGGTGGCGGGGTGGAAATATGCAACTCATACTGGAAGGTGTCAGACGCGAAATTAATCACACAGGATTTCCGGTAGAAGAGCGAATGCTCGGCACGAACTGGAGAAGCAAGGAAAACATCGTACACTTCAACAACGCATTTTTCCCAAACGCGTCCGGGATACTCGCCGCGGGCTTCGAGGGCGATGAAGACTTTTTCCGGCTTGCCTACAGCGCTGACAAAGTGGAGCAGAAAACAAAAGAAGAAGGCGCTGAAGGAGGATTTATCAGTTTTAACTTCATTGCATCAGAGAAGCCTGCTAAAGGTGAAGAGGAAGACGTCCCGAAATGGAAAGAAAAGGCCTTGCATTACATGGACTCCTGCATCGGTGATTTGCTGGAGAAAGGTTACCACCCCGGCGACATAGTCATTCTTGTGCGAACCAATAAACATGAATCCGAAATTGCCGACCATCTCTTTAAAGAAGGGAAATACCCGTTTATTTCATCCAATTCCCTCCTTCTGTCGCGGCAACGACAGGTGCTGCTGCTGCTGAACTGCCTGCGTCTCCTCCTAACGCCGAAAGAAGCCTTATTGCACGAAGAGATCAATCGTGCTGTTCATGAAATGCTTGGCCTTCCGCCGGAAAAAAATGATTTCCCCTTTCTTTCCATTCACCGAAGCACATTTCGTCCTGAACGCCTGACCTCAAAACTATTGTCCAGAAGGGATGAACTGATATGCCTGCCACTGAACCAGGTTTTGAGTTTCATCCTTGATGTTGCCGGACTTGCGCTCAACGACCCCTTTGTACAGAAATTCTGCGACCTGGTTCAGGATTATGTTTCCTCCACCGGCAACAACATCGCCGGATTTATTCAATGGTGGGACGATCATGAACCAACCCGGAAATGGAGTGTTGACCTGGCCGACAGCGGCAATGCACTACGCATCATCACCATTCACCGGTCAAAAGGGCTGGAGTTCCCCATTGTGATGCTACCTTTTCTCGACTGGGAAATCACCCCCACCTATCGCGATATATTGTGGGCCGAAGCGAAAGAAGAAAAATTCGCCGGCCATGGAAAATTACCGCTGGCCGCCGTTAAAAGTCTGGCCACCTCCTATTTTGAAGACGATTACTACCAGGAATCACTGCATACCGCTGTCGACAACCTGAACCTGCTTTATGTAGCCTTTACCAGGCCGGAAGAAAAACTGTTTGTGTGCGGTCCCGCCAAACCGGCACAAAACAATGCCTGCCGGTTACTGATCGAGGCCTTAAGCAGCATGCAAAACAATACCAACATCCGCTTTGAAGTGCTGAACGACACATTGCAGATTGGCACCAACGATGCAAAGAAAAGTCAAAAAAAGAAAATCGAATCCGCATCGCTTTACCAACCGCAAGGATTCAATCCGGCTGAAACGACGATGCCGGTTTCTGACCAACTCTCCCTTCCGGATTTAAAAACGGCCTTCAGTTCCGATGAAATCATTTTGGGCAACCTGGTGCATGAAGCCATTTCACAGGTAAATGAGGCAACCGACATTGAACGTTCCATCGATCTGACCCTGGCGAAAAACGGAAACCTCGCCTATTCGCACATGAAAGCCCAAATGCAGGAAGCAGTACGTGCTGTCTGGAAAATCCTGGTTCAAAACCGATGGACCAAAGACCATTACGAGGTAATCAATGAATGTGATTTATGCGATGAAGACGGAAGATTGCACCGGCCCGACAAGGTCTTGTTAACGGGAAGTGAAGGCATTGTGATTGATTTCAAAACTGGAAAAAGAGAAGAAAGACATGATAGCCAGGTGAGTGAATATTGCCGGCTGCTGAAAGCCAGCGGGGTAACAAACCTATCCGCCTACCTGATTTACACCTCTGACCTCGAAATAGTTAAAGTTGTATGAGCGATACTTTTGATACATCATCGCACGCTTTGTTTCCTTAATTTTGCGGCTCAGATCTCCTCCCCCGACCGGAGAAGAAAGCAAAATTTACAGCCACTATGTCAAATTCCATCTTCCAGGTACCGCAAGCCATCAACGAAACGGTACTCAGTTATGCCCCGGGTTCACCCGAAAGAAAATCGCTGCAAAAAGCGCTTGCCGCAATGCGAAACGAAGTCATTGATGTACCGATGTACATCAATGGCCAGGCCGTACATACCGACAAAAAAGGTGATTTGCGCCCCCCACACGATCATGGCCACCTGCTGGGCAAATATTCCATTGGAGATGCGAGCCATGTAAAAATGGCCATTGAAGCCGCCCTGGCCGCCCGCCGGCATTGGGCCGATATGGATTGGGAGCAACGGTCATCCATTTTTCTGAAAGCGGCCGAGTTGCTGGCCGGACCATACCGTGCAAAGATCAATGCCGCTACCATGCTCGGGCAAAGTAAAAACGCCTTTCAGGCCGAAATTGATTCGGCCTGTGAGATGATTGACTTTTTACGTTTCAACGTGCAATATGCCCGTGAAATCTATACACAACAACCCATTTCTTCGAAAGGCATTTACAACCGTGTAGAACAGCGTCCGCTGGAAGGATTTGTATTTGCCCTCACCCCTTTCAACTTCACGGCCATTGCAGGAAACCTGCCCACCTCGGTAGCCATGATGGGCAACGTTGTGGTCTGGAAACCTTCCTTTACACAGATTTACTCGGCCCGGGTACTCATGGAAGTATTCATGGAAGCCGGCCTGCCTGCCGGTGTCATCAACCTGGTCTATGTTTCGGGAACGGCAGCCGGCGAAGTCATTTTTAATCACCCTGATTTCGCAGGCATCCATTTTACGGGATCCACCGGCGTCTTTCAGGATATCTGGAAGACCATTGGTCAAAACATCCACAAATACAAATCCTATCCCCGTATCGTTGGTGAAACGGGTGGCAAGGATTTCATTCTGGCACATCCCTCCGCGCCGGTTGAGGAAGTGGTGACTGCATTGAGCCGGGGTGCCTTTGAATACCAGGGACAAAAATGCTCCGCCGCTTCGAGGGCCTATATACCGGCTTCCATGTGGCCGGCCCTGAAGGATGGGCTCATCCGTGATCTTAACAGCATGAAGATGGGACCCACCGAAGACTTCGGAAACTTTGTCAATGCGGTGATTGATGAAAAATCATTTGATAAAATTACTGCATACATCGAGGAGGCCAGGAATAGCAAGGATGTGGAAATTATTGCAGGAGGCAGCTATGACAAAAGCAAGGGTTACTTCATCTCACCCACTGTGCTTCATGCGAAAAAACCGGATTACATCACCATGTGCGAGGAGATTTTCGGCCCGGTACTTACCATTTATGTATACGAAGATTCAAAATTCGAAGAGACATGCGATCTGGTAGATAAAACCGGGACCTATGCGCTCACCGGCTCCATCATGTCAAAGGATCGATATGCGATTCAGACCGCCACGAAGAAACTGGTACATGCCGCCGGTAATTTTTACATAAACGACAAATGTACCGGTGCGGTAGTGGGACAACAACCTTTTGGCGGCTCCCGGGCATCCGGCACCAATGACAAAGCCGGTTCTCTGATCAATCTCCTGCGGTGGGTCTCCCCCAGAACCATTAAGGAAACTTTTGTTCCGGCTACGGATTACCGGTATCCCTTCCTCGAAAAAGAATAAAGGCTTTCAGCGTTCCTGATCCTGACGGAAACAGGGTTAGGAATGCTACTTCACCTGCATCCGGTCCGCGCTCTCTGTTAATTTAAGAAACAGATCCTCGAGCATCCGCCTCGATTCCACTGCATAAATCAGGAATCCCGCCTCCGATACGACTGAAACCAGTTCGGGAATACGTTGTTTTGAAGTGTGGATAGAGATGATCTCCCCATGCAATTCAATTTTTTCTCTCCACGAAAGGCTATTAAGGAACACCAGGGCATCCGAAGGCCGGTCCACTTGTATTTCCACCACCCGCTCCTGCTCATTTAACAAAACGGACTTTTCACCCTGCACCACGAGCTTTCCCTTGTTCAGAATGGCCATTCTGTTCGCCACGAGTTCCAGTTCATACAGAATGTGCGATGAAAGAAACACCGTTTTTCCGCGCTCCCTGCTCAGGTAGACAATCAGGTTTCTCATGTCAATAATGCCCTGAGGGTCGAGTCCGGTGGTGGGTTCATCAAGAATGATCAGTTCCGGATCGTGAACGAGGGCCTGTGCCAGCCCAAGCCTTTGTTTCATACCATGAGAATACCCTTTTACCAGTTCGTCACCACGGCCTTTGAGGCCAACAAACTCCAGGAGTTCCTCCGCCTTGCTGCGTTTCAGGCTAATGCCGCTGTAGGTTGCCAGCAACTGAAGGTTCTTCACGGCATTGAGGTAGCGATAAAAATCAGGCTTCTCTATTATACAACCGATGCGTGAAAGAATAGATGACCGGTTTTGATTTATCTCCTGGTTAAAGATCTTTACCGATCCGCGGTCTGGTCTGATTAAGGAAAGCAACATGCGGATGCTGGTGCTTTTTCCGGCACCGTTGGGGCCTAAAAAGCCGAATACATCTCCCCGGTAAACATCCAGATCCAGCCCATCGACTGCCTTGTGGTCGCCGAAGGATTTGGACAGTCCCCTGACCTCAATAACCTTCTCCATGCTATCCGGTAATCAACGGATCCAGGGGATCTGTTGCCGCATTGAAAAAATGCATCAGTTTCCCGTTTTCATCGAGCAGATACTTGCAGAAATTCCAATCCGGCTTTTTGCTGTTCCAGCCGTTAAGGGCAGGATTACAGAGCCATTCATACAGAGGATGCCTCCCCGGACCAATCACGTGAATCTTGCTGAACAAGGGAAAGGTCACACCGTAATTGGTCTGACAGAAATTTTTGATGGTCAGATCATCACCCGGCTCCTGGTTTCCGAAATCGTTGGAGGGAAAAGCAAGTACGGCTATTTTTTCGCCGTATTGCCTGTGCAAGGCTTCCAGTTGCGCATACTGCGGGGTATACCCGCAAACAGAGGCCGTGTTTACAATCAGCATTTTCTTTCCCTTAAAAGAAGAAAGTGTCACGTTTCTGCCCTGGATATCCTGTAAAGGAATGGAATAAACAGACGAGGAAGGTATCGTGTCCATCATGTTTGTAATCGTTTTTCTTTCCGCGAATTTCCGGAGGAAGGGGTAAACGAAATGCCGGATGAGACGTGGGAAGGCCATTGGTTTAAGAACAAACTATTTCAGAGATTGTTTCCCCTCTTGCATTAAATAGAGACCTTGAAGGTATGAAAAATCAGCTGGCCCGGCCCCTGCCCATGTAAGTTTAGGCCGCCCGCCGGTTCAGGTTGCTTTTAAACAACCTGAATCATTGTATCCATGAATGCACCGCTTCAGTCCGTCTTCAGGACCTGAATTTCTTCAAAAGATCCTTCACCTGATCACGGTGCACCAGAATCCCCATCATTTTCAGCTTGACATAATCTTCATGGATAAAGTAAAAACCAAAGTTCTTACTCTCCTTCCCGCAATTCCTTGAGCCGGACCCCGAATCCTTCACCAGGAACCAGTCTTTACCGTCTTTTTCGAGGTAGCCGACCAGGTGCATGCCGTGATCGTCGGTCGTACTGCCGTTGGCGAAACGGATCATGCGTGCGCTTTCATCGATGTACTCAGAGGGTATATCAAAAGTAGGTACGACGGCAACCTGGTTCCAAGGGTCAAAACCCGGCTCAGATACATCTCCGCCAATCATCATGGTGTATCCTTTCCGGATGGCCTGTTTCACTACGGTCATGTAGTCGTCAAGCGGAACATTGTAATAGGTACTGTCATGCCACCAGTTATCAGGCACTTCATACTCCACTTTTGACCAATATGGTTTTGCCATGATGGAGGTAAGGTCGATGTAGTCGTCCATGTTCAACTTTAACACCTCCGTCAGATACTGCTTCGGGCTTATCTCCCTTCCGTTCACACTGAACTTAACAGGAGGTTCCCCCATGTAGTGATTCATAATGGATTTTACTGTTGAAACCACCTCTTCTTCGTTCCATGCATTCGTGGATTTAACGCTCTGTAAATACGCTTTCATCTCACTCACCATCTTCTCATGGCTATGGTATTGCTGACCCGGCAACAAGCCGCTGTACACCTCAAGCGGGACGGCTCCGTACATTTTATAGATCCGTACCACGGCATTTCCTTCCGATCCTTCGTCAAACAAGGACTGGCCACGCTGTTTTACAAAACCGCGCGCTTTCTCCACATACTCCCAATAGGCGGTGTACATTTCAGAAATTTTCACCTCCTGTTTGCTTTGCCGGTACACCTCGGTTTCAAAATACGAGGTCGTACTGTACGACCAGCAGGTGGAAGAATTTCCCTGTGAAACCGGTTGATTCTTCCACCAGGTGGTGAATTCATCCACTGATTTAGGATACCACCCGAATTTGCCGATGTCAAATTTAAAAACAGACTTCTGCTTTTGCGGAGCCTGCTTTTCCTCAAACTGCTCAACGCCCTTCATGATATCCTTATCGAAGAAGCCGGGCTTATACGGTCTTGCTTCCAGTACATCCCTGCGGGGAGTCTGAGCCTGCACATTCACCAGCATAAGGCCACCCACCAGAGCCAGGTACATTGCTTTTTTCATAGTCCTATCCATGTATGATTTGATCGAATGAATACGTTTGTAAAAATGTTACACTGCTTTGCATATCAGGATACAGGACCCTGTCTTTTTCGAGAAACGCCACTTCCTTACGGTAGGCCGTCATCAGTCTCTCCAGTCCGGCAGACGTTTTGGCCGGCCTTCTGAAATCCAATGCCTGGGCGGCGTTCATCAATTCGATGGCCAGAATCCTTTCGGTATTGCAAACCACACGTCGCAGCTTGGTAGCGGCATTGGCCCCCATGCTTACATGGTCTTCCTGGCCATTGGAAGAGACGATAGAATCCACCGAGGCTGGTGTACAAAGTTGTTTGCTCTGGCTCACGATGGAAGCAGCGGTATACTGCGGTATCATAAAACCGGAATCCAATCCGGGATTTGCCACCAGGAAAGCAGGCAATCCGCGGAGGCCGCTGATCAACTGGTAGGTTCTGCGTTCCGAAATACTTCCAAGTTCGGCCATGGCAATTGCCAGAAAATCCATGGGCAGGGCCAGCGGCTGACCGTGGAAATTACCGGCAGAAATGATGAGTTCCTGCGCGGGGAAAATAGTAGGGTTGTCGGTCACTGAATTGATCTCGGTGAAAAACACCTGCGAAACATGGGTCAGGGTATCTTTGGTCGCTCCGTGCACCTGCGGGATGCAGCGGAAGGCATAGGGGTCCTGCACATGTGTTTTGGCGCGGCTGGCCATTTCACTGCCTTTCAGCAACTCACGGAAACGCATAGCCGTATGTATCTGACCTGCATGCGGCCTGATCTCGTGAATGAGATGATGAAAGGGCTCCATCCTTCCGTCAAAAGCATCCAGCGACAACGCCGCCACCACATCGGCCACCTTCTCCAGACGCATGGAAGCCAGGATGCACCACACCCCATACGCGCTCATGAACTGGGTTCCGTTGAGCAAGGCCAGCCCTTCCTTTGACTTAAGTGTCACCGGTTTCAGTCCGAATTTTTCAAGCGCCCTTCCGGCAGGCATCCTTTCTCCGCCCACGCGTACCTCGCCCATTCCAATTAGCGGCAGACAAAGGTGCGCCAGTGGTGCCAGATCGCCGGAAGCTCCCAGGGAACCCTGCTCATACACTACCGGTAAAATTCCATGATTAAAAAAATCAGCAAGCAACTGCACGGTTTCCAACTGCACCCCGCTGTGGCCGTAGCTCAAACCCTGAATTTTAAGAAAGAGCATCAGCTTCACGATTTCAGCGGGCACCTCCTCTCCAGTACCGCAGGCATGCGACATCATCAGGTTCACCTGCAATTGTCCCAGATCAGCCGCCGAAACGGATTTATCGTACAGGGCTCCAAACCCGGTATTGATACCATAATAGGCCGTGCCGCTGCCATCCACCTTCCGGTCAAGGAAGTCGCGGCAGGTTCTGATCTTCAATTGAGCCTCCTCACTGATCACGAGACGGCAGGAAGGTTCCAATACCTGCTTTACATCTTCAAAGGTGATGTGGCGGGAAGAAATCGTGTGCTGCATGTTTAATTTTGTTGTGTTGTTGTGAACCAGGCCGCCAGATTTTCCCGGCCTACCTGTTCCTGGCTTCCGCTCTGCATGTTCTTCAGCATGACCGTTCCCGACTTGCGTTCTTCAGAACCTGCCATGGCCACGAAGGGGATTTTCCGGTCATCTGCGTAGGCAAACTGCTTTTTCAATTTCGCGGCATCCGGATACATTTCGGCATTTACGCCTGCCTTTCTGAGCTCCTGCAGCAGTTGCAGGGAATAAGGCACATCCTCCTCCCCGAAATTCACGAATAGAACCCGGGTAGATACCGCGGCGGCAGCCGGGAATAAATTCAGCTCCTCCATGACGTCGCATATACGGTCTGCACCAAAGGATATCCCAACCCCCGACATGCCGGGCAAACCGAAGATGCCGGTAAGGTCATCGTAACGGCCGCCCCCGCAAATGCTCGAAGCAAAGGTGGTGCGCGGATCATCCGCTTTCACCTCCAGGATGGCGCCGGTGTAATAATTCAATCCGCGGGCGAGGGTAATGTCGAGTTCATAACGGATGTGGCTAAACGACATCGACCGGGCATACTTCCATAATTCCTCCACTTCCCCGATTCCTTTCTGCCCGGTTTCCGATCCCGCCAGCAGCTCTTTCAACAGCGCCGTCTTCTCCTCGTGACTTCCCCTGAACCTCAAAAAGGGATCCAGTTGTGCAATGGCCGCTTCGCTGACCCCTTTGGTCCGCATCTCCTCCATCACTTTCTCCACTCCTATCTTATCCAGTTTGTCGATGGCCACGGTAATATCGGTCATTCTCTCCGCCTCGCCGAGCACTTCGGCCATTCCGCTCAGTATTTTACGGTTGTTGATCAGCACCAGCACCTTCAGGCTCAGTTTGCTGAATACATCGTCGATCAGTTGCAGCAGCTCCAGTTCACACAGCAATGAATCCGTTCCGATCACATCGGCATCACACTGGTAAAACTCGCGGTAGCGGCCTTTCTGCGGACGATCGGCGCGCCAGACCGGTTGAATCTGGTAACGGCGAAAAGGAAAAGCGATCTCGTGCTGGTGCATCACCACGTAGCGGGCGAAGGGAACGGTGAGGTCGTAACGAAGGGCTTTTTCGGAAATTTGTGTGATCAGATTTTTACTATCCTTATCCTGCAGCCATTTTTCATCGGCCTTTTCCAGATAATCTCCCGAATTCAGAATTTTAAAAATCAGCTTATCCCCCTCCTCTCCATATTTCCCCATCAGGGTACTGATGTTCTCCATGGAAGGCGTTTCAAGGGGCAGAAAGCCAAAGCGCCGGAAAGAGGAACGGATGCAGTCGAAGAGGTAATTCCTCTTCAGCATGTCCTCCGGCGAAAAATCACGGGTACCCTTGGGTATGGATGGCTTCATGATCAGGAGGTGGTAAGTTTCTTATACCTGAATCGTTTCGGTTCCACGTTGCCCAGGCGCTTTTTCTTGGCTTCCTCGTAATCGCTGTAACCGCCTTCAAAGAAGTACACCTGCGAATCGCCTTCAAAGGCCAGGATGTGGGTACACACCCGGTCGAGAAACCAGCGGTCGTGCGAGATGATCACCGCGCAGCCGGCATAGTTCTCGAGCGCCTCTTCCAGCGCCCGGAGTGTATTGATATCAATGTCATTGGTGGGTTCGTCGAGGAGCAAAACGTTCGAGCCGGTTTTCAACGTCATGGCCAGGTGCACACGGTTTCTTTCTCCTCCCGACAACACTCCTACTTTTTTACCCTGGTCGGCCCCGTTAAAATTGAACTTGGAGATGTAACTGCGGGCATTGATGCTGCGGTTGCCGATCATGATGTTGTCCGCCCCGCCGGAAATCACTTCAAAAACGGTTTTTTCGGGGAGGAGGTCCTTGTGGCTCTGGTCCACATACCCCAGTTGTACGGTCTCGCCGATGCTGATCGTTCCGCTGTCGGGCTGCTCCGCGCCCATCACCATCCTGAAGAGGGTGGTTTTACCCACACCGTTGGGTCCGATGATGCCCACAATCCCGGCCTGAGGGAGTGAAAAGCTGAGATCATCGATCAGCAAACGATCTCCGTAGCCTTTGCTGACATGATTGAATTCTATCACATTGGTGCCCAGACGCGGTCCGGGAGGGATGAAGAGTTCCAGTTTCTCTTCCTTTTCCTTCGTTTCCTCATTCACCATTTTATCATAGGCGCTCAGACGAGCTTTGGATTTTGCATGACGCGCCTTGGGCGACATCCGTACCCACTCCAGCTCTCGCTCGAGCGTTTTACGGCGTTTGCTCTCGGTTTTCTCCTCCTGCTCCAGGCGTTTTCCTTTCTGCTCCAGCCAGCTGGTGTAATTTCCCTGCCAGGGGATGCCCTCCCCGCGGTCGAGTTCCAGGATCCATCCTGCTACGTTATCGAGGAAATAACGGTCGTGGGTAACCGCAATCACGGTCCCTTTGTACTGCTGCAGGTGGTGCTCGAGCCATTCCACGCTTTCGGCATCGAGGTGGTTGGTGGGCTCATCGAGCAGCAGGATTTCGGGTTCC
>JAEUTF010000097.1 GCA_016788185.1 Bacteroidia bacterium
CGGTCGACTTCGGCATCCTGTTCATCCTAATCACTAACGTCAGGCCGTAACGAAATCACCCGCTTCGGGGCGCCGGATGCGGGAGTTCCGCACATGAAAATTCTGCGACCGGATCCGGCTTGGCAAGAGAATTTTAAACAACCGTGCAAGAGGCGAGAACAATGATCAGAGATCAAGGTCCCGGAGCCGGGGCGCTTTTTTCCAGGTGATGCCCACCACGGCCAGGGTCATGGTGCCGCCGAAGATTACGGAGTTGACCAGGCCCAGCAGCCGTGCAGCCAGCCCCGACTCAAAGGCGCCGATCTCGTTGCTGGATCCCACAAAAATACTGTTCACGGCGGCAACGCGTCCCCGCATCTCATCGGGCGTATAACTTTGTAATATGGTGGAACGGATCACCACGCTCACATTGTCGAGCATGCCGCTCAGGATGAGGGCCGTGAGCGAAAGCCAGAAATGGGTGGACAGGGCAAAGACGATCATGCAGATGCCAAAACCGGCCACGCAGGCCAGCATTAGCTTGCCGGCCGCTTTGGAAGGAGGGCGGAAGGCCATGATGCCCGCCATGATGACCGCCCCGATCGCGGGGGCTGAGCGCAGAAAGCCCAGCCCTTCAGGTCCCGTGTGCAGCACCTGGTCGGCGAACGCCGGCAGTAACGCCACAGCACCTCCGAAAAGGACCGCGAAGAGATCGAGGCTGACGGCGGAAAGCAGCACCTGCTGACTGAAAAAAAAGCGGATGCCGGTTTTTAAGGCGGCCGATACCGATTCCGAGCGGTCGCTGACCGTCATCGGCATGTTCCGGATAAACAGGTAACAGATCAGGACCACAAGCATGAGCAGGCAAATGATCAGACTCGTGAGGGCCGGCCCCAGCCAGGCATAACACAAGCCGCCCAGGGCAGGACCCGTTACCGCGCCGACCTGCCACAAACTGCTGTTCCAGACTGAGCCGTTGACGTATTTTTCCCGGGGCAGCAATTGCCCCCAGAGGGCGGCCTGCGCCGGATTGTAGAAGCCGCGTGCCAGGCCAATGAAGAAGATGACCAGGTAGGCGGGCCAGGTGCCGATGCTGCGGTAATCAAGGCAGGTGTAGGCAACCAGTCCGGCAGAGGCCAGCAGCATGAGCATGCAGGAAAGCAGCATGAGTTTGCGCCGGTTGTAACGGTCGGCGAGGAAGCCGCCGGGCAGGGCCAGGGAGATCGCCGGGATGGCTTCCGTCAATCCGATGAGGCCCAGTGCAAAGGGATCTTTGGTCTGCTCGTAAATCATCCAGCTGGCCACGATGGCCTGCATCTGCAGGGCCACCGTCAGCAGAAATTTCCCGCTCAGAAAAAGGCGAAAACCGCCATAGCGCAATGCCGCGTATGGATCGTGTGGTTCAGCCATGCGGCAAAACTAAACGAAATGGCCGAAACAGGATCCGGCCATCCGGCTGGGCTTTGTTTTTTATCTTTGGAACATGATGGATCCGGGACAATCCTTTTCGTCGGAACGACCGCTCAACATCTTCGTGGTGGAAGATGATTTATGGTACGGAGAGTTGCTGGTGCATCACCTCAGCCTGAATCCCGATAATCACGTAAAGCGTTTCGAAAATGCCGCCGAGGTGCTGGCGGCTCTTCCCGATCAGGCCGATGTGATCACGCTGGATTATTCCTTGCCCGACATGCGGGGCGATGAATTGCTGCGTAAAATAACATCCATGCTGCCGGAAGTGGCCGTCATTGTGATCTCGGGACAAGAAGATATTTCCACGGCGCTGAATCTCCTGCGTCAGGGTGCCTATGATTATTTCGTCAAGAACGATGAAACCAAAGAGCGGCTATGGAATGCCGTGAACAACATCCGGAAGAACGTGGCGCTTCAGTACGAGGTGCGTAATCTGCGCGAACAGATCGGCTACCAGTACGACCTGCAGCACCTGATCATCGGCAGCAGCGAGCAAATGAAAAAAGTATTCTCGCTGATCACCAAAGCAGCCGGCACCAACATCAACGTGTCGGTGTCGGGTGAAACGGGAACGGGAAAGGAACTGGTGGCCAAAGCCATTCATCACAACTCTTCGCGCGCGGGCAAGCCTTTTATGGCCGTGAATGTGGCCTCTATCCCCAAAGACCTGCTGGAAAGCGAGTTGTTCGGGCACGAGAAAGGAGCCTTCACGGGCGCCATCCAGTCGCGGCCCGGCAAATTTGAAGAGGCGGCCGGTGGCACCCTCTTCCTCGATGAAATTGCCGACCTGGATTTTGCCCTGCAGGTGAAACTCCTGCGCGTCTTGCAGGAGCGTGAGGTGACGCGCCTGGGAAGCAACCGGGTCATCCCCATCGATGTGCGCATCATCACGGCCACGCACAAGAACCTGGCCGATGAAGTGCGCGTGGGCCTCTTCCGCGAAGATCTGTTTTACCGCATCCTGGGCTTGCCGGTTCATCTGCCTCCTCTGAGAGAGAGAGGCAATGACATCCTGCTGCTCGCCAAACACTTCCTGGATTCCTTCTGCTCTTCCAATAAACTGCACCGCAAGAGTTTCAGTGTGCAGGCCAGAGAAAAACTGCTGGCCTACCGTTACCCGGGCAATGTGCGTGAGCTGAAAGCGGTGGTGGAACTGGCGGCGGTGATGACCGACCATGATCAGATTGACGCCGATGATATTTCATTCACCGCGGCGCGTACCCCGGCCGACCTCCTCGACCAGGACATGACCCTGGAAGAATTCAACCATAAAATCATCCGGCACTACCTCGATCGTTTCGACAACAATGTGATCGAAGTGGCCCGTCGTCTCGACATCGGGAAGTCGACCATTTACCGCATGATGAAAGAGGGGAAGATTTAATTTTTTAAAAGCGAAAGCCATGCCTTTGAAGAGCCGTGAGAAATTTTTTGAGGAGGTGCTGGAGAATCTCCAGGGCGATATCGCCATTCTCGATCACAAGATGCGCTACGTGTACGTCAACCCCTATGCCGTAAACAGTGAGGAGATGCGCGCCTGGCTCATCGGTAAGACCGACCGGGAGTACTGCGAACACACAGGATCCGACAGGAGCATCGCCCTGAAGCGCGAGGAAATGTTTCAGCAGGCCATCGCACGGAAGGAAATCGTTGAGTGGGAGGAGAAATTAATCAACAAAGCGGGCGAGACCAATTTTTTTCTGCGCAGGGTATGTCCCATCCTGAATGAAAAAACAAAGCGGGTCAGTTTTCTCATCGGGCACGGCCTGAACATTACCCAGCAGCGGATGTACCGCGAGGAACTGGAAACCAACCGGCGGCTGACCGATACGGTACTCAACGCCAGCCCGAACCTGATCTTTGTAAAAGATGCCGAAGGACGTTTCATCCTCGTCAACAAGGCGGTGACCGAAATTTTTAACCTGAGCGCCGCTCAAATGATCAATCGCTCCAACGACGATTTGCACGGCAACAAGGCGGAAGTAAAAATATATTCGGACATCGATAACCGGGTGATCCGCACGCGGAAGCCGGTTCGGCTCGAAGAGTCGTTTACCATGGCCGACGGTACGGTGATCTGGTACGATACCGTGAAAGTGCCGCTCGTTGGCGTGGATGGTCAGGTAAACGTGTTGGGCATCAGCACCGATATCACGGAGCGGAAAAAGAAAGAAGATCTTTTGCTGGAAAGCCGGCAACAGCTGGATGAAGCGCAGCGCCTGACCAAATCCGGCAACTGGGTACGTCACATGGAAAACGACCGCGTGGAGTGGTCGCCGGGCATGTTTCATGTGTGGGAACGCGACCCGGAGGAGGGCGTGCCTACGCTGGAGTACATCATGTCCACCATTCCCATTGCGGACCATGCGGAAATTTACAGGCAGGTTGGTGAAGTGGTGGAGTTAAACGTAAAACGGGAATTTACCTATCGGGTGCATTTGCCATCCGGCGAGAAGCACCTGAAGACCTTTGCACGGGCGGTATGTGACGAGAGCGGCAAAGTGAGCGCGGTATTCGGCTCGGTCATCGACATCACCGAGCAGGTGCTCACCGAACGCCGTTTGTTGAAGAACGAACAAAGACTCAGCGAAGCCCAGGCCATGGCCAGGGTGGGCAGCTATGAGTACAACCTCTCCACCGGCGAGATTGAATGGTCGAAAGGCATGTACTGGATCTGGGAGCTGGACTTTTCCGAGAAGCCCAGCCTGGACCTCTTCCATCGCTACCTGCATCCGGACGACGTGGCCTATGTCGGGGAACATGAGCGGATCGAAAGACCCCTCGATTCATCCTGGACCATCCGTTACAGGATCATAACGCCCTCCGGCAAGGTGAAGCACCTCGAGGTCTTTTCAAAGCTCATCCCGGCGCAGGATGGCGTGTCGTTGCTGGTCGTGGGTTCCTGCATCGACATCACGGAACGGAAGGAGAACGAAGAAAAGTTGCTGCTCAACGAGCAAAGGCTTTTTGAAGCGCAGGAATTGTCCAATTCGGGCAGCTGGGAAGTGGATGTGCTCAACAACGGTAAAATCACCTGGACGCCGGGCATGTACAAGATATGGGATTGTGATCCCTCCGAACCGGAGCCGGATTCCGAAACATTTTACAGGTATATCGCGGAAGAAGACCGCGAGCGGGTGAAGACCATTTTCTCGGGATTGCTCAGGGGCAGGGAAAGCGTGGAGCTGTTTTTCAGAGTGAAAACAAAGAAGAACGCCGACAAAGTGTTTTACAGCAAGGGGAAAGCCATCCTGGATGCACAGGGAAATGTACTGAAAGTATACGGCACCACCACCGATGTCACCGAACAGCAACTAACGGAAGAGCGTTTACGAAAAAGCGAACAGAGCCTTTTGCAGGCCCAGCAGATCGCGAAGCTCGGCTCCTGGCACCTCGACCTGAAAACGTACAGGATGGAATGGACGGCGGGTGTGTTTTACATCTGGGAGCGCGATCTGAATCTCCCCGTTCCTTCCTTTGAAGAGATGCGCAGAACCATCCATCCGGAGGATCTCGAACGGCTGGAAGAAGCGCTGCTGCTGACCTCCACCACCGCACAGGAGCAATTGGTGGAATTCCGCATCGTCCTTCCGGGTGGAAAAATAAAGCACCTCGAAGGACGGGGGCGTCTGACCGATTCCTCCTCTCCCAAATCAGGCAAATTGTTTGGTACGGTGATGGATATTACCGAACGGAAGAAGGTGGAGGAAGAACTGATCAAAGCCCGTGAGATTGCCGAAGAATCTTCGAAAGCCAAGGAGTATTTCCTCGCCAACATCAGCCACGAATTGCGGACGCCGCTCAACGGCATCCTGGGGATGTCGAGGCTCCTGAAGAAGTCGAGTCTGAATGCCAGCCAGCGCGATTACACCGATGTCCTGCACCAGACGGCGGAGAACCTGCTGGTGATCATCAACGACATCCTCGATTTTGCCAAGATTGAAGCCGGGAAGTTGTCGCTGGAGGAAATTGATTTTGATCCCGCGCGGGTGGCGGATACCGCCGTGCAGCTGCAGATGTTCAAGGCCGAGGAAAAGGACCTCACGCTGCGGCACATGCACAAGGGAAACCTGTCCATGCCCATGGTGTCCGGCGATCCCTACCGTCTCAACCAGATCCTGCTGAACCTGCTGAACAATGCCATCAAATACACCAACCACGGCGAAGTGACGCTGACGCACGAAGTGATGGAGGAAACATCCGATTATGTGAAAATACTTTTTACCGTCAGGGATACCGGCATTGGCATTCCCAAAGATCTGCAGTCACGCATCTTCGAAAGTTTTACGCAGGTGGAAGCAGCGGCCGGGCGTCAGACGGGCGTAGGCCTCGGCCTTACTATATCGCGCAGCCTGGTGGAACGGCAGGGCGGTAAAATATGGGTGGAAAGCGAGCCGGACCAGGGCAGCCAGTTTCATTTTCACATCACCTACCGGAAGGCCAGGCAGCTGTCGGAGAAATCGGAAAGCACCTCGGTGGACATGAAACACCTGGGTTCATTGAACATCCTGCTGGCGGAGGATAATAAGGTAAATCTGTTCATCACGGAGGCCATGCTGCACGACTGGGGCTTTAAAGTGGATGTGGCCGGAAACGGTGAAGAGGCGCTGGATCTTTTCAGCAAGAACGATTACGACCTCGTGCTGATGGACATTCAGATGCCGGTGATGGATGGCCTCGAAGCCACGCGGCAGATACGGAAGTTAAAAGATCCGCGCAAGGCGGGCGTTCCGGTGATTGCCTTAACGGCCAACACCGGCCGGCAGGCGCACAAGCAGTTCATGGTGGGCGGCATGAACGACTGGGTGGTGAAGCCTTTTAAGGAAGAAACCCTCTATAAAAAAATTGCCATGCACATCCGTGGCAAAGACTGGCTCTCGGACACCATGCGCAAAAGGAAGTTTCCCCTCCGTAAAAAGCCGCTGGGCAGCAGTCCCGAAACCTTGTACGACCTCTCCATGCTCCGCCGCGATGCCATCCACAACAAGGATTTTTTGAAAAGGATGCTGGGCATTTTTGTGGAGTCCATACCGCCCATCGTGGAGAAGATGCAGCAGCATTTCCTCTTATCGGAGTTTGATGAAATCAGCAACCTGGCGCATAAAATAAAACCCACCATCGACGGGGCCGGCATCTATGTGCTCAAAGATACCATCCGCAACATTGAAGGCTACCGCGAGAAGCGAAGGAACACGAATCAGCTGCAGAGCGACCTCGATATCCTGCAGGAAGTGATCGACAAAGTGACGACCGCTTTCAGGGAAGAAATAAAATCGCTGGAAACTCAGTGAGGGTTTTTCCCCTCGGCCAGGAGCCTTTGCAGCGTGCCGGATACTTGCTGAACGGCATGCTCCCAGTTGTAATGCGTCTTCACAAAAGCGTACCCCGCCTCGGCCATGGACCGGTACAACGACTCGTCGCTGAGCAGGCGCTGTACGTAAAGGCGGTAGTCGGC
>JAEUTF010000185.1 GCA_016788185.1 Bacteroidia bacterium
GGCGTTCATGTGTATGTTTTATAAAGTGTTTTTAATGGATTTGATTTCATTCTCCAGCTCAGGGTAGGCTTGCTGGCAAACCGTTTTTAATGTGGCAAGATGCTCACGGATCCCTTCCATGTTTTCCTTTTTCTTGGCATATTCTTCAATTTTTGCCGAAAGCATGGAGCAGTCCTTCAGTCCTACGTAATTGAACGACGGCTTGGCCTTATGAGCTGCCTGCCTGATCGATTCCCAGTCTGAACTTAAGATCCCCTGCTCAATGTCATTGAGGGAAGTCGGTGTGTTTTGTAAAAACATCTGAATGAACTCTGTGAAGAACTGTTCATTGTTGTCTGAAATTTCCCGGAGGAAATCAAGATTGATGATCTTTTTATCCGCTGGAGAAACTGGGTATGACGTTTTCATTCCTGTAGTTTGATCAGGCATAGCGCTTGCAGGGGTCGGACGGGTCATAATTGGAACATGTTCAGGTGGAGTGGACGTACTTCTTTTTCCGGTAAGTTCTATGATTTTATCCTTTAACTCCTCGGGTTTAAAGGGCTTGGATATATAATCATTCATTCCAATGCCAATGCATTTTTCCTTTTCTCCAAGCATCGCATGTCCGGTCATGGCAATGATCGGGGTGGCGTTTTGCGGGGCAGGTAAATCCGCGCGGATTATTTCAGTGGCCTGGTAGCCGTTCATGTCCGGCATTTCCACATCCATAAGAATCACGTCATAACAGGTAGCGGTAGCAGCTTTTACGGCTTCAGTTCCGGTTACAGCAAAGTCACAGGTTACTCCCCATTCTCTGAACATCTTTTCAATAATAAAGCGGTTGATATCGTGATCTTCGGCAATGAGTACTTTCAGATCCCCGGGAAGTGTGCTGCTCGAAGTATCCGCTGTCTGCCTGACGGTAATGCTGGACTTGCAGATTTTGTAGGGCAGGCTGAAGGTGAACGTGGTGCCGCAGTTCGGAGTGCTTTCAACATGTATGGAGCCGTTCTGCTTTTCAATGAGTTGCCGGGTTATGGTCAGGCCAAGTCCTGTGCCGCCGTATTTGCGGGTAATGTCATTGCCGGCTTGTGTGAAGGATTCGAAAATGCTCTCTATTTTATGTGGAGGTATTCCAATGCCCGAGTCCGTTATTTTAAATTCAATCACGGCGAATTCACGGTTGCTTTCTTTCAGGGAGGCGCCGATGCAGACATGCCCTTTGTCGGTGAATTTTACGGCATTCCCGAGCAGGTTATTGATGATCTGGGTTAAGCGGACCGGATCACCACTGATTTCCTCAGGCAGATCACCGGAGATTTCCGTTTTTAATTGGATGTTTTTCTCGATCGTTTTGGGGATGAAGGAGGAAACGGCCGTGGATAGGGTGTCCTTCAGATTGAATGGGATATCTTCAAAAACCATCTTCCCTGAATCTATTTTCGACAAATCCAGAATATCGTTCACAATGACCAGCAGTGTATCTGCAGATTTACGGATCAGGTCAAGGTATTTCTTTTGTTCTCCTGTTATTTCGGTGTTGAGTACAAACTGTGTCAGACTGATGATGCCATGGATGGGGGTGCGTATTTCGTGGCTCATGTTGGCCAGAAACTGCTCTTTGATCTTGGCTGACTCTTCCTTCAGTTCAATTTCGTTCAGCAGCTCTTCTTCGTTTTTGATAAAGGAGGTGATATCAATGGCCACACCCATCATCCCTGTAATGGATTTGGATTCGTTCAGAATGGGAATGTAGTTGACGTCAAAAAATCTACCGTTCAGTTCATTCTTAAAATTCAGCTGCGAGGTGCTGCATGCTTTTTGGAAATCTTCCATCCGTATCGGCAATTCATTTCCGAATTCATTGAGATTCCGGCCTATAACCGATTCGGGTTTAAGGCTGAGACTTGCGGCCGCCTTTCCCTTGAACAGAGTAATGTTGGCGCGGTTATCAATGTTGAACAGAATCAGCGGGGAACGTGCGATGATATTCTTCAGCTTGAATTCGCTTTCGAGTAATGCGGCCTCGGCTTTTTCAGCCGTTTCACGGGCCTCTTTCAATTTCAGAATGTACCGGAGACTTTTGGAAATGCTGGCCGGCGTGATGGTGGTCTTGGTCAGAAAGTCCGAGGCCCCCATTTTCATGCATTCCACCGCCATGTGTACATCTTCCTGACTCGTCACCATAATGATACTACCGGTCGTTTTCTTTTCGTTGTAGTACCTCAGGAAGTCGGCTCCGCTTTTACTCGGGAAGTAATAGTCAAGAAAAATACAGTCAAAGGTCTGGGTATTGTTGGTAGCAATCGCTTCTTCAATGGAACGACTGATGGTGATATCGATATCAAGTCCGGCCTGACGAAGGGAGTTCACCAGAATGATGATGTCCTGCTCATTGTCTTCAATGATCTGGATACGGATATTTTTATGACTTGTCATGATTGTTTTTTCGTTAGGTTAGATGGCTGTTTCTGGCTGCTCACAGAGTTTCCAGTAACTGTGCAATATGGAAACCGCGTTTACAAATTTTTCAAAGGACAGCGGTTTTAGAATGTAACCCGCTACATTTAACCGGTAAGCTTCTATTTTATCCTGATCATCGTTCGAGGTGGTCATGACAAAGGCGGATATGGATTTAAGTTCCGGATCGGTTCTCAGTTCCTTAAGAAATTCCAGTCCGTTCATTTTTGGCATATTGATGTCCAGCAGGATGATTCTTGGCAAGGGATTCATCTTTGGCTTTCCATTGGTGCCGCGCAGCATATTGAGCGCTTCCACACCGTTGAAGGCAATATGAAGAGGGTGGTTGATATTGTTCTTCTTGAACGCTCTTTGCACATTCATGACATCAACACTGTCGTCCTCTATGAGAAGGATGTTAATGGGTTTGTCGTCGGTATTCATCATACTTCTGCTTTGTTTTCAAGGATGATATTGTTGTGTGGCCAGGTAAAGGTGAATCGCGTTCCTTTTCCGACTTTGGAATCAATCCAGATTTTACCGCCTTGTTCCTCCACAATTTTTTTTACAATGGAAAGTCCGATCCCGGTACTTTCCACCTCGTCGCGGGTGGATAAGGTCTGGAACAGAACAAAAATCCGCTGGTGGTATTCATCTTCTATCCCCGGCCCGTTGTCTTCTACGTAGAACTGGCAGCAGTTCTCCAGGGGGACACAACCGGTGATGATGATTCCTTGATCTTTGTCGTTGTACTTGATGGCATTGCTGAGCAGGTTGATCAGCACCTGGTGCAACCTGACGGTGTCCGTTTCTATGGTGGGCCATTCTCCTTCCATTGTAATCTGGATGTGTTGGGGAGGATTCAGCAGATCGATGATCTCTTTCAGGTACAACTCGGTATTGGTCACCGCCGTGGTGCCCTTTATCTTATCGGCTTTGGTGTAGGCCAGAATACCATGAATAAGGTTTTCCATCCTGTTTACGCGCCCCCTCAGGAGTTGAAGGTTGTTTTTGGTCTCGGCACTTATTTTGCCCTCCGAATCCTCTTCAATCCATTCGGCAAGACTCGAAATGGCACGCAAAGGAGCTTTAAGGTCATGTGAAACCACATAGGCAAACTGATCCAGATCTCTGTTGATTTTCTCAAGATTCCGGAGATTTTCTCTTTGTTTGCGTTCGGCCTGTTTCCTGTTCAGACTTTCCCTTTTAATTGATTCTTTGACTACCTGTATATCTTTGTAGAGGTCAGGGCTGTTCTTTGTATCAATGTTGAGGAGCTTCAGGGCGTCGATGAGTTCCCTGGCAGCAGATTTTAATTTTTCAAGTTCAGTATGGTTCTGACGGATCAGCGTCTGGTATTCTTCAGAAGACACCAGCATAGCCCTTTCCATAAGTATCCTGTCCCTTTCGTAGTGACTGTAACTGGATGCTACCGCATTCAGGAAGGACACCACACGGGGGTCATCCTTCAGTTCACCGAGGTGTTTATGAATCTGCCGTTCCAGTAATTTTTGACTCATGTTTATTTTTTTTCACTCAGTGTGGTAATGGTCATGGTCTGGTTGTGCAGTTCGCTGGTGGAAACACCTTTGGGAGGAGATATTTCACCGTACGAGTAAAATCCGGTAATGGCAGTATTTTCTCCCAGTATTTCCCTGACCACTTCCACTTCTTCTTCAATTCTTTGATTGAGTACCATTTTTCGGCCAACGCAACTGATGAGTATGGCCAGATCCGGTCGTTCAAGGTTGCCGAGACAACTTAGGGCAGCATCCGATGCACCTTCAATCAACCGGTCTGAATTGGCTTTCATGAGACGTGCACTGCGACCTTCCGGAACGTTGCCGGCAAACGTGAGACTTTGTTCGTCTTCGTTGATGGATAAGATGGTGCGGATAACCGGTTCTTCCTGATCATTGAGTGCAATGCAAAGGGGAAAAAGCAGGGCACTCCCCGGTAGTTCATCCGAATATTCACCCAGGTATTTTTTATAGACGCTTAAAGCAGGCTGTCCGTCTAATTCATACAGCACATTGGCGCTGGACCTGGTGATTTTTCGTTCAGGGCCGAAGGGGTCCCAGCCGCCCATGCTGCCGTGCGATACTTTCAAATGGTTTCCGTAAAAGCCGACAGCAACAATTTTACCTTCCGCCGGTTGCTCATTCAGGCCAACCAGTGTTTTTTGAAATCGGTTACCATCGCCGGCGAGGCCACCGGTGATGATAATTCCTTTTGGAAGATTGTTCTTTAGTCCTTCCAGCAGATCACTTCCGTTTACAAGCTGCCCGTCAGCGATGACGAGAATATGGGTCAGTTCATCCTTGCAGAAGGTTTTGGCAATATTGCTTCCTGCTGATTCGCTGTTTGGATGATCACAGGTGTTCAGGGTATGGGTAACAAACTTTGTTTTATCAAATCGGATGGCAGTAAGGGAAATGGTGTCGTCGTTCACCTGCGTGTCGATGATTTCACCAGACGTTGAATTCATCAGGATTTCTGCTTTGGGATATTTATTCCGGATTTCCTGATAAAAACCAGGACTGGAGAGAAGAATCCGGCTGCCAAAAACGATGACCAGCTGGTAGTCCTTCGGATCCTTTAAGTCGCTTCGGAGCTTTTCCCAGGTCCTTTCAGGGGTCCATTTGAGCTGTTCAATTCGCATCTGATAGAATTTGCTATGTTTTTTTACTTGAAAAGCATAGCAAGGGTTTCAGAAGGAATTGCTCAATGCAGCGAAATCAGATCAAATCGAATTAAAACCTTACATGAAAAGTGTAAGAGGTAAAAATCCGAATCCGCTAATCCGGGTATTTCCCGGAAGATCAGAAGTTGGGCCGGAGCAGGTATTTTGAATAAAAGGAGTCGATCACTTCCACCGCTTCTTCCGCAGAATCCACGATGGTAAACAATTTCAGATCATCGGGGTTGATATACTTTTCCGGTACCAGCACATCTTTGATCCAGGTCATCAACCCGGCCCAATAGGATTTTCCCACCAGAACAATCGGGAATCGTCCTATCTTTCTTGTTTGAATCAGGGTAAGCGACTCGAACAATTCATCCATGGTACCAAATCCACCGGGAAGTACAATGAATCCCTGTGCGTATTTGATAAACATCAGTTTTCTGACAAAAAAGTAATCGAAGGTAATGCTCTTGTCAGGGTCGATGAAGGGATTGGGAGATTGTTCGAAGGGGAGTTTAATGTTTAGTCCGACAGATTTGCCGCTGGCCTTTTGCGCTCCTTTATTGGCCGCCTCCATGATTCCCGGACCGCCACCGGTAATAATGCCATAACCTTCAGCAGTGAGTTTAAAGGCAATTTCTTCAGCCAAAAGGTAATAGGTGCTGCCAGGTTCAGTTCTGGCAGATCCAAAAATAGAAACGCAAGGTCCGATGCGGCTCATTTTTTCAAAACCTTCAACAAATTCCGCCATGATTTTGAAAATCTGCCAGGTGTCCTGTGCTTTGATTTCCTGCCAGTCCTTGTCCGTAAATGCTCTGCGTATTTTTGCTTCGTCTGAATTCATGGGGGTGGAATTGTTTTTTTTTACGTAGCGTATCTGAAAAGGTTTTATCAGTTGAGGAATTCCTTGCGCAGGTATTCGGCAGTAATCGAATGTTTGTTTTTAATGATTTGTTCGGGGGTGCCCGTGCAGAGTATACTTCCGCCCCTTGATCCTCCTTCCGGCCCCAGATCAATGATGTGATCGGCAAAACGTATTACGTCCATGTTGTGTTCAATAACCAGCACCGTATTCCCTTTTGCAACCAGTTTGTTTAATACTTCGAGCAGGATTCGCACATCTTCGAAATGCAGGCCGGTGGTGGGTTCGTCCAGAATATAAAAGGTATTGCCGGTGTCTTTCTTCGACAGTTCGGTGGCAAGTTTTACCCGTTGAGCCTCCCCGCCGCTGAGGGTGGTGCTTTGCTGGCCCAGGGTAAGATAGCCCAGTCCTACTTCTTTTAAAGTTCTTATTTTGTGAAGGAGGGAGGGCATGTTTTCAAAAAAATCAACTGCATGTTCAATGCTCATGTTCAATACGTCACTGATGGATTTTCCCCGGTATCTCACATCGAGAATCTCCCGGTTGTATCTTTTCCCGTTGCAGCTTTCGCATTGCACATAAACATCAGGCAGAAAATTCATTTCAATGGTTCGCATCCCTGCACCCTGGCAGGTTTCACAACGTCCGCCTTTTACATTGAATGAAAACCATCCGGGCGGATAGCCCCTCACTTTAGCCTCTGTAAGTTGCGCATAGAGATTCCGGATGTCGCTGAATACACCGGTATAGGTGGCCGGATTGGATCTCGGTGTCCGGCCGATGGGGCTTTGATCAATTTCAATCACTTTATCAATGTGTTCCAGTCCCTTGATGGATTTATAGGGAAGAGGCCGGGTTTGTGACCTGTAAAAATACTGGTTGAGGATAGGGTAGAGGGTTTCGTTGATTAAGGTGGATTTTCCGCTTCCCGAAACACCGGTCACGCACATGAACAGACCAAGTGGAAATTCAACATCGATGTTTTTCAGATTATTTCCCCGGGCTCCGGTAATTTTAAGTGACTTCCCTGAACCTTTCCTGCGTATACCGTGCCGGATCTGCAGGGCGCCGCTGAGGTATTGACCGGTCAGAGAGTCCGACTTGGCTACTTCTTCGGCGCTCCCGCTGGCAACAATGCGTCCTCCGTGTAATCCGGCTCCCGGACCAAGATCAATTACGTGGTCGGCGGCCATGATGGTTTCCTTGTCATGCTCCACTACGATGACAGAATTGCCGAGGTCCCTGAGATCTCTGAGCGACTGAATGAGCCTTGTGTTGTCCCTTTGGTGTAATCCTATGCTGGGTTCATCAAGAATGTACATGACTCCCACCAGTTGTGAGCCGATTTGGGTGGCGAGCCGTATGCGTTGAGATTCCCCGCCTGAGAGCGATCGCGCACTCCGGTTCAGTGTTAAATAATCCAGACCTACATCAAGCAGGAATTTAATGCGCTTGTTGATTTCCTTCAGAATTTCCCTGGCGATGGTTTGTTGTTTTTTGCTCAGTCTTTTTTCAACCTGTAAACTCCAGTCGTATAAGACATGAATATCCAGATTGGCCAGTTCGGCTATGTTCTTATGGTCTACCTTAAAGAATAGGGCTTCTTTTTTAAGTCTGGAACCGCCGCACTCGGGGCAGGGTGAAAATGCCATAAATCCGTGTGCCCACTTCTTCATGCGGGAGGAGGTGTTTTCATCTTCCAGTTGTGCCGCGATGAAACTGGCGATACCTTCAAAACTCAGGTGAGAGCTGTTGACCGTTCCCGGAGTAAACTCCTTTTCTACCGTGAAAATTTCATTGGAGCCGTATAAGATGATATTGATGGCCTCCTCCGGTATATCTTTTATGGCAGTGTTCAGGGTAAAGCCGTATCGTTTGCCAATGAGTTGTAATTGCTGGTAAATCCAGTTGTCTTTAAATTCCCCCAGCGGGGTAATACCCCCTTGTTTGATGCTGAGCGCCGGATCGGGAATCACCGTTTTGATGTCGATTTCAGGAATGGTCCCGAGGCCGTTGCATTTTGTACAGGCACCGTACGGAGAGTTGAATGAAAAGGTGTTCGGTGCAGGTTCGTCGTAGGAGATGCCCGTGGAAGGACACATCAGATGCTGGCTGAGGTGTTTTATTTTTTTATTGCCTTCCATGTATACCATCATGGAACCTTTACCATGTTTCAGGGCGGTTTTTATACTTTCATAAATACGCAATGAATTGTCTTCATTGACCAGAATGCGGTCAATAACAATTTCAATGTCGTGTGTTTTGTACCGGTCGGCTTGCAGCCCCCTTTTGATTTCGGTCAGTTCACCATCAATTCTGACTCTCAGAAAACCCTGTTGCGCAATTTGCTGAAACAACTCTCTGTAATGTCCTTTGCGCCCTTTAACAACCGGTGAGAGCAGTAAAATGTTCTGACCTTCGTATTGCTTCATCACCACTTCCCGGATTTGAGCATCCGTCATGCGGATCATCTTCTCGCCGCTTAAATAAGAGTAGGCATCGGATGCCCTGGCAAAAAGAAGGCGGAGGAAATCATAAATTTCAGTAACCGTTCCTACCGTTGATCGAGGGTTGGTATTGGTCGTTTTTTGCTCAATCGATATGACCGGACTCAAACCCTTGATCTTGTCAACATCGGGTCGTTCCATGTTTCCAAGGAATTGCCTGGCGTATGCTGAAAAGGTTTCCATGTATCGTCGCTGTCCTTCGGCATAAATGGTGTCGAACGCCAGCGAACTTTTTCCGCTACCGCTGAGCCCGGTTAAAACCACCAGTTTGTTACGTGGAAAGGTTAAATCTATATTTTGAAGGTTGTGAACACGTGCGCCGTATACCTCAACCCATTCTTCTTCTGATAATTTCATTGGAAAACTTACCCCTGATCTGTGTACTGCAAAGGTAAGCCTTCGCGTTGTTTTTTCTTAATCCATTGATAGTTAATGGATAGTATGGAGATAAGATGGGGCTTCAGGAGGATTCTCAGTGTTTTTCTTGCATTGTCATTTGCGCTGCTGTTTAGTGCTAAATACTTCTTAGTCAATGGTAAATTAAAGACTACAGGTCGAACAATTTTGGTCAGATGACGTATGAATACCGTATGATTTTATTTTCAGCAGGGAAATTGAATCGGTTATCGGTACCGGGAATGGCAGCATTTGGGCTGTTCCTGTTCCTGATAGCTGGATTTCAACAGGTACTGGCACAGAATCCTGTGGCTGATTTCACCCTGTCCGCTGCTCAGGGATGCGTTCCTTTAAACGTTCAGTTTACCAATACTTCTCAGAATGCGGTTTCGCACCAGTGGAGTTTTGGGAACGGGAACAGTTCAACACAGGTAAATCCAAGTAACGTTTTTACTGCAGCGGGTACCTATACGGTGAGCCTGACCGTTACCAGTGCCAGTGGCAATACCAGTACGCATGCTACGCAGGTACTAGTTCATCCCAAACCACAAGCCGATTTTTCCGTAGCTCAAACCTCAGGTTGTCAGGGTGCACAGGTTTTTAGTTTTCAGAATTTATCTTCACTCTATGATTCCTGTGTCTGGGATTTTGGCGATGGTACGACGAGTAATGCAAATAATCCGCAGCATGTGTACAATTTACCGGGCACCTTCCATGTAACCCTGGTGGTTTACAATTCCCTTTACGGTTGCAGTGATATGAAGGTGCGCAGTAACCTGCTTACCGTTTATCCTTCACCGGGTGCCATTATTTCTGTAAATGATACCGCTACATGTGATCCGCAGTATACTTTCCAGTTGAATGCCGTGATGTCAAATGCAGTGACCTGGACCTGGCAGTTTGGAGATGGTACGGGATCTGCGCTGGTGAACCCATCTCATGTGTATGGTGATACCGGAGTATTTCAGCCGTTTTTAGTAATGACCAGTTCAAACGGCTGTATCGATACAACGCTTAGTCCATTTCCTGTTCACGTGAAATGGAATCCGGTTCCACCGGTTACTGTGAGTGATGATTCCGGCTGCATGCCACATTACCTGGCCATGATCACCACCCATTATTCGAATGCGAATTACAGTTGGAACCTGGGTAATGGTTTAACAAGATCAGGGTCTGCCGTATATTATACATATCCGGACAGCGGTTCTTTTCCTGTTACGCTGAGTGTGAACTATACCAACGGTTGTAGTCAGGTGGTGAGTGCAGGTCCGGTTAAAGTGTACCCGCGTCCGTTTTTCAGTTACTGGATGAACAATTTTACGGGGTGTGCACCATTACCCGTTCAATTTATCAACTCAACGGCAGCGGCGTATACCTGGTTATGGGATTTTGGCGATGGAAGCACGTCCACCCAACAGGCGCCGGTTCATATCTACTCCAGCCCCGGTTCTTACCAGGTGAGCCTCACTGCGACAACAGTGAATGGTTGTGTTTTCGGCTTTCCCTTGAACCAAAAGGTCAATGTGTTTTCTCCAAATGCCGCCTTTCAGCCGGATGTCACCAGCGGATGTCCTCCTTTACTGGTTAATTTTAATAATCAATCCTCGGGTGCAGTTTCCTATCAGTGGAGTTTCGGTGACGGTACCTCTTCAACACAGGCGCATCCTACACATACGTATACTACCCCGGGACTCTACCAGGTCACCCTGATCGCCACCGATGCCACCGGTTGTGCAGATACGATGATTTATCCGACCGCAATCAATGTTTCACAGAGTCCTGTGAATTACATAACACCTCCGGTGATCACCGCTTGTGCGCCTTATGCGGTCAACTTTTCAGATGCTTCCGGTGCCACTTCATTTCTTTGGGATTTTGGTGATGGAACAACCTCCACTTTGTCCAATCCATACCATATTTATACAGAGCCCGGAACCTATACCGTATCCTTAACCACCTGGATGCCCAATGGAGGCTGTGAGCAGTACATTTCCGATTTTCAAACCTTCGTCATTGATGGCGCTGAACCTGGGTTTACCTACACCGTGAGTCCATGCCCGCCCTATGAAGTGTTCTTTACGGATACTTCTTTGAATGCGGCGGGCTGGTCATGGAACTTTGGTGACGGGGGCAGTGACGCTACCCAGCACCCGTCGCATGTCTATCCGGGGCCCGGTTCTTACAATGTGACCTTGTCGGTTACCACGCCTGCAGGCTGCACCACCACCTTGCATGCTGCCAATGGAGTGATCATCAGTGGTCTGGGTGCCAATGCATCGGCGGTGTGTACCGATACGGTGCCACCCTTCAATGTTCAGTATTATGCAAATTCAACGGGTGCCACCTGGTGGACCTGGAGTTTCGGTGACGGGGATTCCTCTTCGCTCGAAGACCCTCAGCATACCTACCTGAGCGCAGGTCCCTTTCAGGTTTCGCTGACCATTGGAAACGACAGTTGTCAGTTCACCTATGACTATCCACCCATTTCTTTTGGTTCAAGCGTGGGATCAGGTGGTGGACTGGGCGGTGGAGGATATACTCCTCCTCCCCGTGAATACCATTGCGCTCCATATACGGTAAATTTCGCAAATCCGGATCCGACGGCTTTGGCATTTCACTGGGATTTCGGCGACGGAGATTCCTCCAGCCTGGATGCACCCGAACATATTTACCGCGATAGCGGAGCTTTTGTGGTAACACTCTACCTGTACAATATGTTTGGTGGGATTGATACGATCACCTATTCCGATACCATTTTTGTGGTGAAGCCGGTCAGTGATTTCAACATTTCCACCACGAATCTTTGTAACGGAGTGGTGGTGGATGTGGCTACAGCGGCACCGGGTTTAACCTTTGACTGGGATTTTGGAAATGGAATTTCTTTTGCCACACCAACCGCCTCACATACGTATCCTAATGTTAATGCAAGTTACATGATCAGTCTGAATGTGACGGACACCAATCACTGTAATTCTTTTGTCGCTAAATCATTTGCAGTAAATGCGAGCAGCCCGTTAACTGCCAGCACCCGTAGAGCCTGTGCCGGCGACTCCATTAAATTTGATCCGGGTAATGTGAATTACAATCAATACCTGTGGACGTTCGGAGATGGAAACAATTCTACGCTGAAAAATCCATGGCATGCTTATCAGGATAGCGGTTTGTATACGGCCACACTCCTTGTAACCGATCTTAACGGTTGTCAGCTGACTTTTACCATGACCTACAGCATCGAAGTGTTTGATCCGGTGGCCGATTTTACATTCACGCCTCCCGTCACAAATTGCACCACCTTGTACGTCACTTTTAATAATCTTTCAGCCGGTAGCAATTCCTGGTTTTGGAATTTTGGCGATGGGGGTTTCTCCAGTCAGCAGCATCCTGTTCATACGTACTCAACCCTTGGTTATCACGATATCACCCTGGTGGCTTTTAAGAATGTTTGCAGGGACACCTTGACGCTCCCCAATGCGATCTATGTGAGTGATCTTATCCCCGGGTTTTCTTATGTGGTCAATTCCGATTGTGCTCCAGCAGGGGTTGCATTCACTGATAGCAGCAGGGATGCGGTGAAATGGCATTGGGATTTTGGAGACGGTGATACGTCCAGTCTTCAGAATCCTTTACATTATTATCTGAAAAGTCCCACTGATTCCGTAACACTAACCGTGACAGATGCAAACGGTTGTACCAGGTATGTTTCCAAACCTGCTCCTGCCATTACAGCCGCTTCCTTTGCCGTTTCTTCGGAGGGTGGATGTGTACCTTTTCCGGTTAGCTTTGCAGATTCCAGTTCCAATGCGGTTGCCTGGCAATGGGATTTCGGTGATGGGTCCGTTTCAAATATGCAGTTCCCGGCCCATACGTATACGACCGATGGATATTATGATGTTACTTTGATCGTAACGGCTGCCTCCGGATGCTCCGATACATTGACGATTGATTCCATGGTGCAGGTGAATACCCCTGTAGCAGATTTTCTAGCCGATAGTACAGCCGGGTGCGCCCCCTTGCTGGTTTCATTCGCCGACAACAGCCAGAATGCTTCAGTATGGTTTTGGGACCTTGGTAACGGCAGTACTTCGGGCAATCAGCATCCATCATTGATCTATACAGTGCCAGGCGTATATAACCTGTCGCTGGTGGTGGAAAATATTTTTGGCTGCAGGGATACTATGAGAAAGGATAGTGTGGTATATGTGTTGGGAGCCCTCCCTTCATTCACCCTCTCGGATACCAGTGGCTGTGCTCCCTTTCCGGTAGCCTTTACTAACACCACGCAGGGAGCAGTGGCCTGGGAGTGGCATTTTGGCGATGGCACTGAAGACACGGTGCTGAATCCGGTTCACATCTATCAGTCAGCCGGTTCCTATATGATATCCCTGTATGCTTTTGATTCAGCCGGCTGCTCTTCGATTTATACCTATCCCACCATTTTAAATATCGGAGAAAGTCCGCTACCTTCATTTACGGTAGATGTTGCTGCCGGTTGTTCGCCTTTAACCGTGCAGTTGGATAACACCGGATCGCAGGCCGACAGTCTGGTTTGGTTGATGGGTGATGGCAGTATCCTGACTGGAAGTATGCCGTCCTATACCTACACAACACCCGGCGACTACGTGATTACCCTTGTAGCCTACAACAACGAAGGTTGTACCGACACGCTGGTTTATGCTGATACCGTTCATGTATATGCTCAGCCGATAGCAGATTTCAGTGTCGACAGGCTGGAAGGCTGCAGTCCATTTCCGGTTCAGTTTGTCAATCTTTCTACGGGGCTCGACAATCCGGTGTATGACTGGGATTTTGGTACAGGAGATGTTTCAGCAGGCAGCGATCCCGCTTACGTCTATGCCAATTCAGGCGTGTACACTGTTACACTCACGGTCACCAATCTCAACGGCTGTGCAGATACCATGGTGAAAGTGGATTATATCGATGTGTTCGATCAGAATCCACCGCCTGTAACCGATTTGTACAGAGTCACCGTGAATGCATCCGCTGAAGTGGAGATCAACTGGCAACAGACCAATGTGCACGATCTGGATTACTACGTGGTGTATAAATACGATCCGGCTTCTGCCTATTTCGACAGCATTGCACAGGTTTATCAGAACAATACAGGGATCAACGGGAATGTGGCTTCCTACAAGGATTCAGTGGTGAATTGCACCAATGAATCGTATGCCTACAAAGTACAGGCTGTGGATAAATGCGGATACAAACAGGATCTTTCGGTGCTTGGTGCTCATGAAACCATACTACTCACCACAACTGCGGGCCACCAGATGGTGACATTAACCTGGACGCCCTATGAGGGTTGTGCCGTTGGAGCCTATGAAATTTACAGGCAGGACAATGGGACGGGTTCTTTCATGTTGGTGGGTGAAGTGGATAGTCTGACCCTGAGTTACGTTGACAGCTCCGCGATTTGTCCAATGCTGTATACATACAAGGTGCATGCGCCGGGTATCTGTGGCAATCCTGCATTTGATTCCTGGAGCAATGAGCACGCTTCAACGCCCGGAAGCACCATTGATCAGCAGTTTGTGGACATCGTGCGCTCTACGGTGGTAGACAATGAATATGTACTCACCGAGTGGGGTACGCCGCAGGTTTTACCGCAGACAGTAAATCGTTACGATGTGTACCGTTCAACGGATGAGGTAAACTATTCTTTGATCGCTTCGGTCCCGGCATCGGTGCATGAGTATTCTGATTTTAATGTGGATATCAAGGGTCAGGAATATTACTACAAAATATTCATTCGGAATACCTGCGATGTAACAGCACGTGAAGGGCTTATCGGCTCCTCCGTTTTACTGAAGAGAATGGAAATAGGCCCCGGTAATCTCCTGCTCTGGACCAAATATCTGCATTGGGATTCAGGGGTGGAGTTTTACGTGATTGAAAAAATGAACAACGCCGGGCAATGGATTGAGGTGGACCGGGTGCCGGGTACGGTTACGCAATGGGAAGAGAAGTGATTTTACGTGCTTTCCGGATAGAAACATTCAGCTCATATCCCACCAGCAACACAAAGGAATTGATGTAAATCCAGATCAGAATGACGATGAGGGTGCCAATGGAACCATACACCTTGTTGTACTGGCCAAAATTGGTTATGAAGTAATTAAACCCAAGAGTGGTCAATACAATCAGCAATGTAGCCAGTGATGAACCTGCCGAAATAAAGCGCAGCTTCTCATGTTTTGACGGGCCAAAATAGTAGAGAAGAGAAATGGCCGAAAAGCAGAGGGAGAGGAGGATGATCCATTTGCCGATGCTAAGCAATAGCAATTGCATGAAATTTACCAGAATTTGTTTTTCTTCCAGGTAATAAAAAATGATCTCATTGGCTGCTATCAGGCCGATGGCCAGAAAAACAAAACAGGCCAGCGTGAGGGTTAGCCCGATGGCCATGATTCTTTGCCGCCAGGCTGATCTTTCTTCTTTGCCGTGATAACTCCGGTTGAACCAGGTCATCAGCGCCAGAATGCCATCGGCTGATACAAAAATGGCGAAAATAAATCCGAAAGACAGTAGCCCGCCTCTTTGATGCAGGATGATGTCTTCAATGGTTTCCCGTGCTGCTTCAAACGTGTTGGCAGGAAGAAAATCCTGAATGAGTTGCAACAGTTTTTCAGGGAATGATTGAATAGGAATATAAGGGATAAGTGTAAAGATGAAAATGATGGTTGGGAAGAGTGCAAGAAAAAAACTGAATGCGATGGCTCTCGCTCTGGTTTGCAATTCTCCTTCATTCAGCCTCTTGATAAAAAAATCTCCTACATCGTATAAGGGAAGCCCTTCAAAACCCGGAAGCCTCAGATGTTTTGAGAGGACAATCAATGGTTTTACCGGCCAGTGTCCGAGTATAAAGTGTACAAGTTTACTCTGACTCATTTTACAATTTTCAGACTAAGGTCAAGGCTTTTCACCGAGTGAGTCAGTGCTCCTACCGAGATGCAATCAACGCCGCTGAGAGCGTAGTTTCTTACATTTTCTAATGTGATTCCTCCGGATGCTTCGGTTTCGGTACTTCCGTGCACGAGTTCTACCCCCATCCGGGCCATTTCCGGGCTGAAATTATCGAACATGATCCGGTCGGGGATTCCCGTTTCCAGCGCTTCCTTTATTTCCTCAAGATTCCTGGTTTCAATTTCGATGGATAAGGAGAGGTTTTTGTCAATCAGGTATTGTTTCGCTTTTTTCAGCGCCTGTTTGATGCCCCCGGCACTGTCAACATGATTGTCCTTAATGAGAATCATATCATAGAGACCAAAACGATGGTTATGTCCGCCGCCGGCTTTTACAGCGGCTTTTTCCAGCTGCCGCATCAGGGGAGTGGTTTTACGGGTATCCATGATCTTTGCCTTTGTACCCTGTACGGCATCTGCAAATTTACGGGTGACCGTAGCTATGCCGCTCATGCGTTGCATGCAATTGAGCACAAGCCGTTCGGCTTTTAAAATGCTCTGGACATTTCCTTCCACCTCAAAAATAACCTGTCCTTTGCGGATGTTGTCGCCATCCTTGGATTCTGTGCTGAACACCAACCCGGGGTCTACCAGCCTGAAAACGGCTTTTGCAACGTCCATCCCCGATAAAATCCCGTCATCTTTAACCAGGAGCCGGGCTTTACCCGGCTTTGAGGAAGGAATCGTTGACAAACTGGTATGGTCACCGTCCCTAACGTCTTCTTCAAGGGCACTGGTAATGAATTGTTGCAATTCCATAGTACACACAAAATTGCACATTAATCCCTCAGCTGGACCAGGATAAGGAAGAAAAAATCGGGCCTTTGAAAGCGGATATAAAAAAAGCTGCCTTTTGAAACTAAGCAGCTTTTGGTAAATGCTGTGATTTTATTCTTTCATAAACCGCAGTTCCTGAATGATGGCATTGTTTCCCTGCTGTTTGATGTAGAAGTAGGTCCTGTAGTTAAGGCCCTGGTTGGTAATCAGACTCCCTATAGCGTATCGGGCGCCTTCTTTGGATTCTCCTTTGTGAATAATAGTGAAAGATCGGGGTTGATTCTTAGAGAAAAAATCCCGGAGTACCTGTTCCGCCTGAACTTTACTGTAAACTTCCTCCTGTGCAATGATGGTTAAATCTACGGTGTTACCGAAATATCGGGAAACGGATTTCGCATCCCCTGAACGCAGCGCATTGGCAATGTCATCAAGTGCATCAAACTGTGCAATGGCAGATCCCAGGTTGAGAACAATAATGGTCAGAATAATGACTATTCTTTTCATGGTTATAAGACGCTTCTCAAAGGCAAATTTCTTGCCAAAAGGCCTCTGTTCAGGTTTATTGTTCAATTTTACACAATAATAAGCTGTTTTGGGAAGATCCTGGGTAGCTGTGTAAACAGTATTATGAACAGGTTAGGTTCGGTGTAATTAAACTAATTAATTGAAAATCAAATTTATATGTATTAATAAGACCCGCTCCGGATGGATCCGGGATGGGATGGACGAATACCTTCAACGGTTAAGGAGATATATCACTGTTGAGCTGAAAGAAGTAGAAGTCAATAATTCGGCGAAGAAAGGAAAGGCAGACCTGGTCCTGGAAGAAGCTCAAAAGGTGCTGGGATGTATGAAGGCGGGTGATCACCTTGTTTTACTGGATGAAAAAGGGAAAATGCAGGATTCGGAAGCGTTTGCGCAATGGCTGAACAGGAAATTTGTAACCATACAGGGCGACCTGGTTTTTGTAGTGGGAGGCGCCTATGGATTCCACGATGTGCTGAAAGAGAAAAGTGTCGAAATGATTTCTTTATCAAAGATGACCTTTACCCATCAGATGGTCAGAGTGGTTTTTATTGAACAGGTATACCGGGCCATGACCATTTTGAACAATGAGCCGTATCATCATTCCTGATGGAGTAGTTTCCGGTAAACTTCGAGGTAACAATGTACGCCATGCTCAAGACTGAAATATTCAATGGCTTTACTCCGGATTTCATCTTTGCTTTTCAGCTGAAGGATCGCATGGAGCGTCTCGGTTTTTGAAAAATACTCTTCTTCATCGAATGAGTGGCAAATCACACCGGTTTCAGATTTTAAAACTATTTCATCGGTATCTCCTATTCCTGTATTGCAGATAACCGGCAGGCCCATACTGAGTATTTCACCAAGTTTGGTGGGTGAACTGGCGATTTTTGAAAAGGCGGGTTTGATGAAAAATACCGAAGCATGACTTAAACTCAGTAATACCGGAACCTCACTTCGTTTTGCAGAGACAATGCGCAGGGATTCTCTTGGAATTCCAAGCGAATCAGCCATGCTAAGAAATGGTTTTGAATCTTCCGTTGTAATGATCAGAAAAATGGCCTGAGGTGTTTTTTTACGGAACGATTGGAAAAACTGTAACATGTGCACAGGCAGATACCAGGTACTCAGGCTTCCGAGATAGCTCAGAACAAAATATGTGTCGTTCAGTCTTAGTTTTTCCCTCCAGAAATCTGCTGCAGCCGATGGTACAATGTCAGGATTAAAATGATGGACATCCACACAGCAGGGAATTACTTGTATAAATTTTTCCGGATAAGCGGACCCCATGATTCTATGGATCATCGGGCAGGCTTTGTGAGTCAGTGAAACTACCGCATCTGCTTCCCTGAAAAGGGTTTTCTCCATCCGTTTCATATACGTAAAGATCAACCTGAATAACGGATTGTTCATGTTCCAGATATTCCCGTCAATCTTTTCATCCACCCAGAAACCCCGCATATCGAACAAAAAGGGGATTTTGAATTTTCTTTTCATATAAAGCCCGATCAGTCCCGGCAAATAACTCCGGCAATGTACCAGGCTGAATTTTTTCTTACGGTACAATGCGTTGGCTTTGTTCCGGATGCTCCATAAATCAAACAAGGTGCTAATCACAGGCGGCCTCCTGGTATACGGAAGCGGATGCCATTCAATTCCGTTTTTCTCGCAAATGTGCTCGATATGGGTGCGCTGTTCTTTGAAATTACCGGGTTTTTCGGCGCTTATCAGGCTGATCTGATATCCATTGGCCGCCAATCCGCTTAAATAAGGGAGTACCTGCGACTGGCCGAGAGGGTCAGTCATACCATCGTAGGAGATATAGAGAATGGACTTGCGATTCATTCGGTCATTGAACTGCCCTGAATTCGGCTTTCAAAAATATGTTCTTTTAAATAGCTTTTGTAATTTCGTTGGATACTTCGCTATGCAGTATTACTCATTAGTAGATTTAATTTTCCTGCCGATTTACCTGGTTATCATTCTGATGGCGGCAAATATCTACGCGAGGAAGCAGGTCACCATTGAACCTGTATACAAGTATTATACTAGGGGGCTATTGGCAAAGATCCTTGGAGGACTCGGGCTTGCTTTCGTTTATACTATTTATTACCCTGGTGGAGATACCATACAGTATTTTTTGGACAGTCTTGCGTTCCAAAAACTGATATTTGTAGACTTCAAATCTTTTTTTGAAGTTTTAACCAAAAAGGCTGACATTAGTAATTTTTACTATTTTTCATCTGAGACCGGTTATCCTGCTTATTGCCGTGATCCCAAGGCATGGTTTGTTGTGAAGATGTCTTTATTCCTTGTGGGGTTTGCCTTCCAGAGTTATCTGGTCACGACGTTGTTATGTGCATCATTGTCCTTTCTCGGAGTTTGGAAATTGTATCAGGTATATGTTTCTGAATTCCCCGAGCTAAATAAGGAGATGGCAATTTCATTTTTGTTTATTCCTTCGGTATTTTTTTGGGGCTCAGGGTTGTTAAAGGACACCTTTACATTCTGCGCCCTGGGGTTTTTTATATGGGGAGTTTACAATCTACTGATTGTTGGCAATAAAAGAATCAAATCGGTGATTTCAATTATTATCTCCGGATATGTAATTGTGGCGATCAAACCCTATATACTTGTCGGATTGTTACCTGCAGTTGTGATATGGGTAATCCATAGATTGGTTGACCGAATCAGAGGGGCAATTCTCAAGGCCGCCTTATTCCCCTTGTTAATCGTATTGGGAGTAGGTTTTGCCTACTTGTTCATGGTAGTGCTTGGAGAAGCCCTGGCAGAATACAAACTGGATACCATTCTTGAGAAGGCGGTGGTGAATCAAAGGGATTTGAAAAGTGATTATCATAAGGGAAATGCTTTTGATATTGGAGAGTTTGATGCGTCTATCGGAAGTATACTAAGTAAATTCCCGATTGCCACATTTTCCGCTATTTACCGGCCACTGATCGTTGAAAGCAATAACGTAGTGATGTTTATATCCGGGATAGAGAATCTGATTATCCTGATTTTTTCTATACGTGTTCTTATTTTGGTCCGGTTTTTTAAGTTGTTCAGATTGATCTTCAAACACCACTTGCTTACATTTTCGTTTTTTTTCGCTTTATTGTTTGCTTATTCAGTAGGCCTGACAACCAGTAATTTCGGTAGTCTGGTACGGTATAAAATCCCTTGTATTCCTTTTTTTGTGGCGTCTCTGTACATTACCCGATACCTTTATCTGAAAGAATTGGACGTGATCAATGCCAATAAGGTTCAGCTTCCTGATTTAGATGCCATTTATGCGGCTAACCAGCGGGTTGCCTGATCAACAATTCTCCTTAAACCACTTGTGTAAAACAATCAGCAGCCACAGTCGGTTATACAGATAGTCTTTCCCGTTATAAAATTCCCTTTTTAACTTTTCGACCTCATCTGGTTTGATAATACCAATCCTTCCTACCAAATCGGGATTGAGGTAGTCGTCGACCAGGAACTTCAACTCCTTTTTTAACCATTTATTCAGTGGAATGGCAAATCCCTGTTTTGGTCGCAGGAATAATTTTTCGGGCACATATTTATATAAAATCTGCTTCAAAATGTATTTGGGGATTCCATTGTGAAATTTAAGTTCCGGCGAAAGATTGATGGCAAATTCCACCACGCGATGGTCGAGGTAAGGTACCCTGGTCTCCAGTGAAAACAGCATGCTGGATCGATCAACTTTAGTCAGTAAATCATCCGGAAGATAGTACTGAATATCGAACAGTGCCTGTTGCTCCATGGCGCTGAGTTTGCGCTCTTTTACCGAAACGCCGCCGGCGGTTTGCAATTCAGCCAGGATGGAAGTAGTGTCAATGTTTTCAAATTCCTGCAAAAATGCCGGGCTGGTAAAGGCAGGAAAGGCAATTCTCTCAATTTCGCTCGTTGTAAAAAAGTATTGTTCCTGTGATAGAATATGGGATCTTAAGTTTGAAGAATTCTCAGTGGCAAGCAATTGTGCGATACGTTGGTACCTTGATGACATCTGACTGAATGCATAGCGCATCACCGGCCGGGCCAGATTGAACAAAGGTGAAGAGAGTCGCCTGGCCCATTTATAAGAGCCGTATCCGAAGAAAAGTTCATCACCTCCTTCGCCCGAAAGCGTCACGGTTACATATTTTTTCGCCAGTTTGGATACCAGCATGGTGGGGATGAAAGAAGAGTCTGCATTGGGCTCATCGTATGCTTCAAAAATTGACTCAAAGAGATTAATCGCGTCTTTGTATGAAACGATAAACTCGTGATGATTGGTGCCAAGGTGATTTGCCACCGCCTTGGCGTACTCCGATTCATTGTGGCTGTTTTCTTCGAAACCAATGGAAAAGGTGTTCACCTTGACACTGCTGAGATTGACCGCCTGAGCGGTCACCAGGCTGGAGTCTATACCGCCACTCAAAAAAACACCGAAGGGGACATCGCTCTTCAACTGGTATTGGACTGAACTCATCAGCAGGTCGCTGAGTTTCACCAGGGCCTCTTCCTTGTTTTGAATGATATTGCTGGAAAGTCTCTGTTTTACCTGCCAATACTTGGTGGTGGAAATCCCTTCCCGGTTCACTTTTAGGTAGCTCCCTGGATTCAGCTTGAAAATGTTCTTATAAATCGTATGTGGCGCAGCGATGAAGCCCAGATGTAAGAAGTCAGCGATGGATCCCGGGTTGATATCCCTGTTGATCTGGTTCAACTCTTTCAGAGCCTTGATCTCGGAGGCAAAAGCCAGGTGCTGTTTGTCCCAGTAATACATCAGTGGTTTAATCCCCATCCGGTCCCGGACCAGATACAATTCCTGTTCTTGTTTGTCGTAAATGGCAATGGCGAACATGCCATTTAATTGATGAACGAAATCGATACCGTAGTGAACGAAGGCCTCCAGAATAACTTCCGTGTCACTGGAGGTCTTGAATTTGTACTGGCTATCGGGGCTTCTTTCTTTTATCCGTGCACCTATTTCCTGAAAATTATACACCTCGCCATTGTATACAATCTCATACCTTTCATTGGAGGAAGTCATGGGTTGGTTAGCCCGGTCAGACAGGTCAATGATGGATAATCGTCGATGTCCGAGTCCACAGACGCCATCATAAAAAGCGCCTTCTGCATCGGGTCCACGGTGCGCAATCCTTCGGGTCATTTTGTGAATGTCCTCTTTGTCAAAGAAGGGAGTGAAGGATATAAAACCCGCGATGCCGCACATGTCAAAGGGTCCTGTTTGAGGGTTGTACTGTTTTGAATTTGAAAATTCTGTCAAGTAATAGGAAAACTGGTATGCTTCCCGGTATCAGTAATAATACATCGGTTGAAAGAAAGTATCGTATCTCTATATTCCGGTAGCCAAAGCACAAGGCCAAATACCAGAGTGAGAAATACCAGAAGGTGAGTAGAAGAAACCGTTGATCCATCAACTTGTGTTTCCTGTTCAACCAGATGCCAAGTAGTCCCAGTGCGATCATAAACGTGCGAAATGAAAACAGGAGACTTGACACAATGATGACTATCTTGCTTTTCTGATCATACAAGGATGATTTAAATAAGGCTTTCTTAAGGTTTGAAAGAGGAACCTGAACGTAGAAATGGAACGAATTGTTCTTCATTTGCTCTTTGCGCAGACGGTCGAAGGTTTCCGCAATTTCCCGGGTGCATTCGTTGTATTCAGTGATCGGAGATTTGACCAGGCCAGCGGATAATTTGAAATGACTAAAACCTCTTCCGCAGGTATTGCACAAGTTGGCAAGTCGGGCAAGGGTAATGGAATCGCCCGGATGGAGGTACGAAGCGGCTGGCCAATCCACCTTTTCTCCATGTATGATCTGATCAAATTGCGGCCGGTGATCGGTTTTTACCGACCAGATGTAAAACATGTACGCCACAAAATCTTCTGAGAAATGCTTGTCATTCACAATCTCTTCCGCAGGAATGAATCGGCCATAGCAAAGGTTGCGGAGCGGCCATGAACCATAGGTAAGTCCGAATGCAATGAAGAAGCCAAGTACCGGTCTTTTAAAGAGCGATTGAAAACTCCCGCTTTTCTGCCACAGATAAATGGCAATCGGCGGTACAAGGAAAATGGTTTGAACGCGCAAAAGTACGTTGATGCCCATGAAAATTCCCGCCAGTAAATGGTTGTATTTGGCAGTCGGCCTGATCAGCAGATACAAGGTCAGGAACATGAAAAAAAGGCTCGGGGATTCGGCATAAAGCACCGGAGTCCACACAAGGGAGAAGGGATAAAAGCAATACAGAGCGCCGCTGAGCAAAGCCAGATGCTCCTTTCCGCTCAGAATTTTTACGATCCGGTAAACCAAAAAAATGGTGATCGTATCCAGCACGATCTGTGCAATGGCGGCCATTTTGAAAGCCAGTTCAAGTTGTAGTCCGCTGAGCAGGTAAAAAATCATCAGAAAAAATGCATAGCCTGGCGGACGAAAAAATTTTCCGTCAGGATAGGCCGGATCTGCCGTATAGGTACCTGTATGAACCAGGTTTTGCATGCAGCTCACCCAAGCCCAGGTGTCACCACCATTGGTGGCATAGGATTCTGTTCCATAATATACCGGTGCGCCCCATTTCATAAAAGCGATGCGCATCAACAAGCCAAATACCAACAGCCATTTAATTTGAAGCAGTTTTTTCATGCTTTCTGTTTTTTCACTTTACCAATGGCAATGAGGGATGTTCCGAAGGGCAGGGTGAAGGGGAGTGCAGACTCAACATGCATCAGGAATTTCAAAAAGGCTTCCGCAATTTTACCGGGTGGTTTAAATCCGGCTTTGATGATATCTTCTCCTCTTCCGGCAATCAGTATTTTTCTGATCATGGCTACCGGAATCAGCAGGGCCCCCCAATAATATATTTTAACAGGTTCAATACCGGCGGCATTCATCAGCTTTCTCATTTCTGAAGAAGAATACCGGCGGAGATGACCTACTGCTTTGTCGTAGTCGCTGTACAGCCATTGATAAGCGGGAACATTGATGATCACCAGGCCATTTTCTTTGCTGTACCTCGCCGCTGTATTTAGGAATATCACCGGATCCTCAATGTGTTCAAGAACATCGAGCAGTATGATGCCATCGTATTGCCGGAGCAGCGCCGGATTTAAATCAAAAATATTATAGAGCAGTTTCCTGCCTTTTGAGGGTCCTGCAAGCTGCAGCGCCTTTTCATTCAGATCGCAACCATCAACAACACAGGCGGTTTGCCCTTCAAACTGATCTACGGCAATGCCGTTACCACAACCGATCTCCAGCAGCCTTTTTCCGGCAAGGGGTAACAATTTTTTGCTGCGGAAAATCGATTTCCATCGCCATATCATCCAGAAATGCCTGGCATCGGCAATTTCAAACCAATCGTCGTGCATGGATACCGCTTCAGCACCTGAAATTCTTTCAATCGGGTTCATGGGGTTGGCTTCTCTTCTTTTTTGTCGACAATTTTTTCACTCACAATGAAGAGCGGCCGGTTTTTAACCTGGAAGAAGATGCGGACAACGTATTCACCAATGATACCGATGGAGATCAGCTGAACCCCGCTGAAAAGAACAATGGCCATGATCAGGGCGGTAAAACCCAGCGGGACATCCCCGATGAAGAATTTACGGTATATATTGTATGCGAGGTAAACCAATGAAATGAGTATGGTGATGATTCCAAGTCGAGTTATGAATTTAATAGGAAACTCGCTGAAGTTAAAAATGCCGTTGAAGGCCAGACCCATTAATTGTTTGAAGGTATAATTGGAAGTACCTTCGACCCGCGTATCACGGTTATACGCCACTCCTGTTTGTTTGAACCCGACCCAGGAGCGCATGCCACGCAGGTATCGGCTTTGTTCCGGCATCGCGATCAGTTGATCAACCACCCGTCGGCTCATCAGCCCGAAATCACCGCTGTCAATCGGGATTTCAAAATTGCTGACCGATCGTTGCAACCGGTAGTAGGACCAGTAGGCCAATCGTTTCAGTAAATTTTCCTTTCTCTTCTTCCGGATGGCATAAACAACATCAAATCCCTCCAGATGTTTATTGAAAAAATCATGGATCAGTTCAGGAGGATCCTGCAAATCCCCGTCCATGACCATGATGGCTTTGGTCCCTCGTGCATTGGATAAGCCGGCCGATAATGCCAATTGGTGGCCGTGATTCCTTGAAAGCAGAATGCCCTGGTAACGTTCGTCCCCCAGACATTTGTTTTTGATGAGCGTGGCCGTCTGATCCCTGCTCCCATCGTCAATTAAAACCACCTCGGCGGCAAACGGTAAGCTAACTAATACATTATCAATTCTTTCAACTAAACGATGAAAAACTTCCTCCTCGTTGTACAGGGGAATTACAATGGATAAATCCGGTAATGTCAGTCGACTCATGGAAGAGGAATGAGGGAATCTCCAAACATACTTGTTTTCCTCCTATTGTCAAAAGTTGATTCTATGATTTCAGAACTGATAATATATTAAAAATTAGCATTTTTGGAGGGCGATGATAAACCCTGCGACTGCTGTTGAAATCAGAAAAATTTATGAATATTGTTTTGAACGTTGCAAGGAATACGAGATTTGGCCTTCTTATTTCACAAGGCGTTATCAAGAGTTTCTTTCCTATCTGGACTTGTTGCCCGATAAAAAATTTGACCGTGTGTTGGAGTTGGGTTGCGGAATTGGCTATCAAAGTGCTTTTCTTTCAAAAATTGCAAACAATGTGATGGCCACTGATTTGCCTGATCCCGATATTCAGGCACATGCTCCGGGGATGGAAGTAGCAAAAAATCTTCACAATAAACTGAATGTAAAGAACGTACAATTCATTGCCTGTTCTGCAGAAACCTTGCCTTTTGAAGACAGTAGCTTTGATCTGATCTATTCCAGTCATGTGCTGGAGCATATACCCGACCGGGACAAGGCACTGGCGGAGATGGCAAGGGTATTAAAACCGGGTGGAATCTACTTTTGTGTGACGCCTGTATCTTTTGAGAAATTGTATTCGTTTCTGAATTATTACTTATTACTGGTGACCAGAATTTTCGCTTTGCTAGGGAGGATTGTTAAGCGTATTTTCTGGTCGAAGGATCGTACATCACAACCTGGAGTTTCAGTGGACGGGCATACTGCAAAAGCAAAAAGTACCTTCTGGGCTTCCTTTCCTTTTCCACCTCCACACGGTACAGGCAGGCATTTCCTGAGTGAGTTGGTAAACTGGACTCCCGGTAAATGGAAAAAAGAACAAACAAAACACGATGAATTTGAATTTGTGAGTCAGCAAACCACGCAATGGTTACCTTTTCTGCCAGTCCTTGGATTTATACATCCTGTTTTGGGTACACGCATGCATGCACGCACCCGTTCCTTTGAATTGAGAACCGGAAAGTTCAGATTTTTTCAATGCTTTGGGATCAATACAGTAATCATCCTGAAAAGGAAATAAAAGAGCAGGATGAAACATAACCGGTTCGCATTAAACAGATCCTTGAATGATTAGAAAACTGGCGGGTCACAGTTTAGTGAGAAACTCATTGCGGATTTTTTCAGGCAATGTGTTGATTCAGTTGGTATCTTTCCTGTTCCTGCCGGTATTTTCCAGAGTGTATAGTCCGTCAGATTATGGTGTCTGGGGTATATTCGTTTTTCTTTCAGGTTTCATCGCGGTCTTTGCCGGTTTGCGGTATGAACTGGCCATCATGATTCCGGAGTCAAACCGTATGGCGTATGTCATTTTCAAAATGACGCAGTCGCTCGCTTTTTATACTTGCGTTTTATCCTTGCTGTTGATCCTGTTTTTCTATCGTCCGATGCTGGACCTTTTTCACCTTCCGGATTCGATGCATCTGTGGCTATTGGTACCGCTTCAGGCCTGGCTCACGGCCATGAACAATACGATGATGCAGTGGTATGGCCGAAAAAATGAGTTCAGAACATTGGCGCATATGCGCATCCTCCAAAGTCTCAGCAACATTGCTGTTTCTTTATTTTTTGGATACTTCCTGGAGATGGGTTATTATGGTTTGATTTACGGACTGATGATTTCAGTCCTTATTTCAGATATTTACCTGGCAGTTAAACTCCGTTTACCACTCTTTAAAATTAGATGCTATCCTTTAAAACTGTACCGTAAACTGATATTCAGGTATAAAAACTTCCTCTATTTCAGTACACCGCTTGGCATCTTAAATTATTTTTCTACCAATATCCTGGTCAGCGTTCTCCAGATCAATTACGGGGCGGCGGCCATGGGCCTGTATACCAATGCAAACAGATTGATACAGAGTCCATTGAGTTTAATTTCATCGGCCGTGAGCATGGTTTTTTACCCGCATTTCAGCAAGTCAGAGAAGAAGCAAAGGGATGTGATCCTGGTGTTTTCCGTCCTGGTACTTGTTTTCAGCCTCATACTCCTCCCCCTTGTTTTTTTTGGCGAAGAACTTTTAGGTTTTTATCTCGGTGAGGAATGGATCGGGTCAGCCAGGTTCATTCGTCTCCTCTTTGTATTTATGGTGTTGTCAACCGCAGTCAGTTGCATCAGTCCCATTTTTTCGTATTTGCAAAAGGACAACCTCGTTCTGGTTTGGCAGGTGGGTTATTTGTTGAGTGCCATCGGAGTATTCAGATACTTCAGCGGTGATTTGGATAAGGCGGTTTTTTATTACAGCCTGATGGGAGGATTGGCTTATTTCCTGTTATTTTGTCTCGGTTTATTTTTACTCAGGAAAGGGAGAAAGGTATGAATTGGAAGCTTAAATTGAAGGTGCTATTGTCACTTTGGTCGAGAATTGCCGCGACCAGGTCAACAGCAGCGCCGGTTACACTAAAAGGCTTTCTGGCGCAGTACGTTTTCGGTCTGAACAGTTCCGCGTATTGGCCGGTTCATTTTGCATCCACGATATCCGGTGCGCAGTACATCCGGATTGGTGAAGGAACAGCGCCCGGTCTTTCTCATGGTTGCTATATTTTCGCCTGCGAAGGTGGTGAGATCAGTATCGGAGACTACACCATCATTGCCCCGAATGTTTGCATTGCGGGCTATAATCATAGTGTATTGGATTACCAAAAATCAGAGGTGAAGGGAAAGGTGAGTATCGGAAAATATTCATGGATCGGTGCCAATGCGGTCGTTCTTCCGGGTGTGGTACTGGGCGATCATACCGTGGTGGCTGCTGGAGCCGTGGTAACCCGTTCTTTTCCCGATGGGTATTGCGTGATTGGTGGCAATCCGGCGCAGTTGCTAAAAGAAATTCCACCAAAGGATTGTATCGAGTTTAAAAATCCCCGGCCTTTCACCGGTTATTTATCCAGTGCCGAGTTCAAACAACATTCTTCCAATTTACTTGCCGGTAAGTCATGAAAGTGGTCTTTTTGGGAATGAACGCATCGTACTCTGTTTTGCCCTTACTGGCAATCCGTGAAAAATTTGATGTCGCTGCTGTCTATGAGCATCGGGAGCCGGCAAGTGGAAGGGTAAAGCTCAGAAATCTGATTAAAAAGATCATCGGTTATCGCTCTGCCGGCGCATTCAGTTTAGAAAAAACAGCCCGGGTGTATGGCCTGGAGTTTAGATTTGGCCACGAAATAGATACTCCCCGGTTTATGAGCTGGATGAAAGATCTTGCTCCCGATTTGATTTGTGTTGCAGGTTTTTCAAAGAAAATCCCACCCGGGATCCTGCAAATTCCCGTCATGGGAGTACTCAACATTCATTCTGGTCCGCTGCCTGCTTTCAGAGGGGCGCACCCTTTTTACTACCTGGTCAAAGACAGCCGTGCTCCAGGTGGTGTAACGATTCATTGGATGAACGAGAAGTTGGATGATGGTAATATCATACAATTCATACCCGTTAAATTGCTGCAGGGAATGAACCTGGCCACATACAATGAACTTTGCGCGTATCATGCGGCCATGGTTTTGCCGGATCTTTTGACCGAAATGGAGAGCGGAAACCGGCCGGCCGGAACGTCAAACAATGGTGCGAATGCCATGAATTGCAGGAATCCAGGGCTGACGCTCCTCGATGAAACCATTCCGGTTGAAGTGGCTTTGTGGTTGTTCAATGCTTATAGTGATGTATTGATTTTTGAGGCAGTCTTGAAATCCGGGAACATGAAAATTACAAAACTGAGTAAATCTGAATTTCAGGATAGTACCCCTCTCCATCTGAAGGATGGTGTGGTATACATACAATGATCAAAATGAACCGGGAACAGGGATACGATGTGATGGAGCTGGATGATTTTCACCAGTGGGATCAATTGCTCCTGCTGAGTGAATTCCCTTCTCCTTTCAGTACCAGCACCTGGGTGGATGGAATCTCTTCTTTGTTTGGCTACAGGTACAAGCTGGTGGCGGTACGAAATTCGGAGATGGAAGTAGCCCTCTTGGCCGTTTATTTTAAAGAGAGATCGGGAGTGAATTTTTCTTTTCATCCGCAGTTAACCCCATACAACTCCCCGCAATTTATCAGGCCTTCGAAAGGTTCTGATGCCCGATGGCAGAAGGAAAAATCGGCTATTCTGACTTGCCTTCAGCAGTATCTGCAGGAGAATTTTGTCTATCCCTATTTGTTTCTTGATACGGCGATTCAGGACGTACGGCCATTCATCTGGTCGGGGTGGAATGCGCGGCCTGCCTACACCTATCTGGTGGATCCGGGCCAAACAAAACTTGACCCTGATGTACAGCGTCGCTACAGAAATTGTATAAGGGAAGGATTTACGGTTTCCTACAATTGGTCGCCGGAGGTCTTTGTCCGTTTGTTTCGGCTGACCATGGATCGTCAGCACATCCGTTTGGCCTACTCGGATCAAAGGATGCTTGATTTTTTAAATCGCCTGAAAGAGAAAAACCTGATTTGGATGGCCACCTCGTATGATAAAGAAGGAGCGCCGCATGCAAGCTGGGTACAGCTTCAGGTGGAGCCGTGGGTGGTTTTCAATTGGAACAGTGCCACTAACCTGGCCTTTGCAAATTCAGGTGGTAATTCTGTGCTGGTGTTTGATGTCCTGGAGAAAATGAAAGCGGAGCAGGTCAAGGCATGGGATCTTTGCGGAGCGGATACGCCTTCGGTGGTCGGGTTTAAGTCAAAGCTCGGCGGCGCATTGCAGGTTTATTATAAAGTGGATTTCAGTAATTATCCTGTATCCAGGAAAATCTTGTACAGATGGAAGAACCGTTAGGCATGGATAGGGGGGGAGATTCACGGATGGCTGTAGAGCGTGTGCTGAAGGCATATTTTGCCCTGATCGCGCCATCCTGTGACTACTTGTCCTTCTTCACACATGCTGAGCAGCAATGGATAGCGGATGTCCTTCTCCGTAAGGAAGAGCAACAGATTTCGCACCGTGATCAGTGGGGAAACTGGGAATTCCCCTTTACGAATGAGCAGTACACACTACCTTATGTAGATCGTTTTGTCCTCGATCGTTTGGGCGGGAAAGATAAGTTCCCTGAAACACCCTGGCCGGAGAAACGTCGCTTTGCAGCATGGCTGACACATGACCTGGATGTATTGTCCCTCTCGGATCCCCTCGCTCTCCTGAGAAGGCAGATGCAGGCGGCACGGCATGCTGCCGGCTATGCAGAGAAAGCACTGCATTATGCCCATGCAGCGTATAGCCGCCTCCGTTCTTTAAGACCTGCACAACAGGACCCTTTGTGGCTATATGAACGCTGGATGGATGCAGAAATAGCACATGGTTTTAATTCAACTTTTTTTGTTTTTTCCAGGCCGTCATCAAAAAACGATCTGCATCTTTATGATTGCGACTATGTATGGTCGGATCGCATGATGTACAGGGCATGCCGTATGAATGCCGGAGATTTCATAAAGCGGATCATGGGGGAGGGTGTGGAAATTGCTTGTCATGGCAGTTTTAACACCTGGCGGAATGCGGCTTTGTTAAAGCAGCAGAAAGATAATCTTGAAGACCTGATCGGGAAGCCGGTGCTGGCCTCCCGGCAGCATTTTCTTCATTACGATATTCACCATACTCCTGATGTGCTGAAGGAGGCTGGGTTTAAAGTGGATTCCACCATGGGATTTAACAGAACGATTGGCTTCAGGGCCGGCACCTCCTATCCTTACAAAATGTTAAATGGGCTGTTGGAAGTACCCCAGATCATCATGGACGGGGCTCTCTTTAACACCAATAGTCTTGAACTGGATGAGCTATTGGCTTGCCGCAAAATCGAAAAAATAATGAATGAGGTGGAAACAAGCGGAGGCTGTCTGACCATTAACTTTCATCCCAATTATTTATTGAACCCTGCCTGGTGGAATACCTACCTTTTTATTCTGAAAGAACTGAAAGCGCGGAATGCCGCCTGTGTGAATGCGGCCTCTATTTTAGAGCTGACTGAAATTTAGCGTTGATAGGTCCGTGGGTTTTTCAAATCTCCCTGCAAATGAACGAATTCCTTTTCAGGGCTTTTCAGACCGGCAGTAAGGCCATGTGCACGTAATACTCTATTTTTGTTTTCTATGTTAAGGTCTTGCTTATGTGCGGGATAGCCGGTGTGATCATGCTGAAGGGGGAGGTGGATGCTCCGGAGGCACTGGATCGGATGTCGGCGGCCATTGCTCATCGCGGACCCGATGGGTCCGGAAAGTGGTTGAGCCCCGGAAGGAAGGCCGCTTTTGTGCATCGTCGCTTGTCGATTCTTGATCTTTCTGAACAGGCTTCTCAGCCGATGCATTCTTCGGATGGTCGTTATACCATTGTGTTTAATGGCGAGATATACAATTACCTTGAATTGCGCGAGCAGCTGTTGAAGAAGGGCGTACGTTTTGTTACCCATTCGGATACAGAAGTCCTGTTGAATGGCTATATTCATTACAAAGATGATTTACTTCCCCTGCTCGACGGAATGTTTGCTTTTGCCGTGTGGGACAATGATTCCGGATCATTGTTCTGTGCCCGGGATCGTTTTGGAGAAAAACCCTTTTTTTATATAAAGGAAGAGGGCTGTTTCCTCTTTGCCAGTGAAATAAAAGCCTTAAAGGCTTTCAGGGGGAGGGTTGACCTTGACCCTGATAAATTGCAATCCTACCTTGACGGTACTTACTCTTTTGATGATTCTTCAGGCTTTTTTAAGCAAGTCCATTCGCTCGAACCGGCAAGTAGTCTTTTTATCAGTGCCGATCATTGGCAAGTAAAAAAATACTGGCGTATTGATTTGTCGTTAAAAGCGCCGATTGCCCGGAAAGAAGAATATATTGAAGAGTTCAGAAGGTTGTTTCTGGGGTCGGTCCGGTTCCGCTTGAGAAGCGATGTGCCGGTGGGGAGCAGTCTTTCGGGAGGCCTTGATTCCTCTGCTGTGGTTTGTTCGATGTCGGGATTAACGGACCTGCCGGTGCATACCTTTTCCGCACGTTTTGAAGGACCTAAGGACGAAGGCAAATGGATTCGTGAAGTGCTGAACAAAACAGGGGTCATTAACCATGAAGTGTGGCCTTCAGCGGAGGGTTTTGTGAGGGACCTGGATACAATGGTTTGGCACCACGAATTTCCCCCGGGTTCTTCTTCGGTCTATGCGCAGTGGTGTGTCATGAAACTGGCCAGCCAGAACAAGATTAAAGTATTGCTGGACGGACAAGGGGCCGATGAATACCTGGCCGGCTACGATGAACTTAAGTACTATGCCGTTTGGGAATTATACCGTAAGTTTCGTTGGCGGAGTTTTAACAGGGAAAGAAAATTGTTCAAAGAAAATTTCGGGCATCATGGTAAACTGGGCTATGCGTTCCTGCTGGATCCGCTGGCCGGCCTTTTGGGCATTCGCAGAAAAGTGTACAGGAATGGAATGGATCTCCACGACGTATTAAAGTATTATACAACTGCTAAACTTGGTGAGTTGTTGCGCTATGCTGACCGTAATTCTATGGCGCACGGCGTGGAAGTACGGCTGCCTTTTCTATCGCACAAGCTCGTTGAATTTGCTTTTAGTGTGCCTTCAGATATGATTTACAGAGATGGCCGTACGAAATATATCCTCCGCGAAGCAGTCAAGGATTCCCTGCCTGCAGCGATCTATAACCGATCAGATAAAATTGGATTTACGCCTCCCCAGGAAAAGTGGATGAACGAACCATCGATGGTGAAGTTGATAGAATCGGCAGGAAGGAACCTGTCTGACTTAAAGTATAAGAAGGGAAAGGATTCATTTCGTCAGTTGGCGGCATGGATGCTGATCAGGAAGTTTCAGGAATGAAATACAAGGTATTGATCGTTTGCAATTACTTTCCTCCGTGTAACGGAGCGCCGGCCTGGCGTCCCTATTCATGGGCATCTGACTTTCATAAACATGAGCTTCAGGTGACAGTCATGACCAGACACTGGACCGGTACAGAAAATACCTGGATCGATTACCTCGTTCCCGATAAGCGGCCGGCTGAACGCGTAAAGAACGAAAATTACGACATACTTTATCTTCCGACCAAACGCTATTGGTTCAATGATTTCCTGACCGACCATCCATGGGCAAGATGGATTTTCGGTAATCCCTATTTCCTGATCCTTGCCTTCCTGGGGCGATTCAATACGGAGGTGGATGTGTACCTGTCCTTTAAGAAGCAACTGGAACTGGAATTGAAACAGCATGCCTACGATGCTGTGTTGATTTCCAGCCCCCCCTCCAACGTTTTAGAGTTGATAAAAGTGGTGCGGAAGCATTCGAAGGCTTTGGTAATCGCTGATTTCCGCGACCTGTGGAATAACCTGATCCTTTCAGAGAACTACCGTCCCGGATTGAAACAGCGGGTGTGGGATTATTTTTATGCCGCTTATTATAAAAAATGGTTAAAGCGGGCCGATCTCGTAACCGTCATCATAGAGCCCTTTGCCGAGGTGCTGGGTAAACTTACCCAGGCATCGATTGAAGTGGTTTACAACGGATTCGAGTCAACTATGTTCAGCCGTCTGAAGAAGCAGGAGTCAGGACGTTTCATATTTTCTATTGTGGGAAGCATTTATCCCGAACAGGATCTGACAATCCTGCTGGATGGCCTCCGGGATTTTCTGAAAGATAAATCTGCGGATAAAGTACAGCTCCGCTTTATCGGGGTTTCCTCTTTACCCAAGGTGGCTGAAATGATCAGAACGAGTGTCCCGGAGGAATTTTTGTATATATCCGGCAGAGTGCCCAAAGAAGAGGCCTTGCAGGAAACACTGAATGCACATGTGCTTTTTTACAGCGGATGGAAAGGGGTCAGAGGGATGGTGTCGACCAAGGTCTTCGATTACATCGCTTCCGGAAATTTTGTGCTGATCGCCCCTGGTGACGGGGATGTGCTGGATAAAATTGTGAAGGAGTGCGAATCAGGTTGTGCCGTGAATTCAAAGGAGGAGTTTTTAAAAGTCATCAATGAACTTTATGATGAATGGTCCGAAAACGGATCGCTGCGTCCGCGCGGAAACAAAGAGAAAGTGGAGAAGTATTCCAGAGAAAGTCAGGCGGAGAGGATGGCGAGCCTCATCAGGAACCTCGTTACGGAGAGATCACAGAAGTCTTTTACAGAAGTAACAACCAAACCATCCGGCCTGAACATGTTGGCCGCTTTCGTGCGAAAGACCTTCGGTTCCGGACCGGGATTGTTTTTTTGCTCTTTCTTTATGTGTGTGCTAAATACAGACTCCATGCTGTTTAATCAATTGCCATACCTGTAAAAATTGAAAAGGACAAAGTTACTGTACATTATTTCCGGTATCGACTATTCGCTGGGTTTCGAATGGCTGGAAAAGTACATGGATAAAAGCAGGTACGAGACGGAGTTCGTTTTTCTGCATCATCAGCCTCCTCAGTTGTACGATTTGTTTTCCGGAAAGGGCGTCAAGGTTTACTTTCTCCGTTTGAATACAAAAAAGGAGTACCCCATGGTTTTTTTTAAATTATTTTCCCTGATCAGAAGGGTAAGTCCTGACATCGTTCACTGTCATTTGCTGGAGGCCAGTTTGCTGGGTCTGCCGGCGGCGAAGTTGGCCGGTGTGAAAAAAAGAGTTTATACCCGCCACCATTCTACCTTTCATTTCGATTATCATCCCCGGATGGTAAAAGTTGATCGCTTTATCAATGCCATGGCCACCGGAATAGCGGCCATCACGGAAAATGTCAGAAGAGTATTGGTGGAGCGTGAAAAGGTGGATCCCCGGAAAGTATTTATTGTGCATCATGGGTTTGAATTGGCGTGCTTTCAGGATGTGGAACAAGGCCTTGTGGATGCTTTGACCCTGAAATACAATCCAGCGCATAAGAGGCCGGTGGTGGGGGTTATCTCCCGCTTTACGGAATGGAAGGGAATCCGTTATACCATTGAGGCTTTTAACATGCTGCTCGGGGAGTACCCGGATGCAATGCTCATTTTGGCCAATGCGAAAGGTGATGGTGAGGCGGAAATTAATGCCCGCCTCGGTGAATTACCTCCAGGTACCTATTGTAAAATTGTGTTTGAAAAGGAGGTCTGTGCGTTGTACAGGATTTTCGATATCTTTGTTCACGTACCGGTGGATTCTTTTGCTGAGGCATTCGGCCAGACGTATGTAGAGGCGCTTGCCGCAGGTATCCCCTCTGTCTTTACTTTGTCGGGCATAGCCAATGAGTTTGTAAAAGATGGGATCAATGCGCTGGTCGTTCCTTATAAAAACAGCGGGGCCATCGGTGAGGCCATGAAAAGGCTGTTGGTAAACAATGAACTTCGGACCAGTTTGGTCCTGGAAGGTCAAAAAGAGGTGAAGCAGAAGTTTCCGGTTGAAGTAATGATGAATGCTCTTTATAGGATGTATGAAGCCTGACTTGTTTTTTTCCGTGATTATTCCAACCTATAACAGGGTGGAATTTATTTTGCTGTCTGTTAAATCGGTTTTAACCCAGGACTACAGGAATTTTGAGGTTATCGTAGTGGATGACGGGAGTACGGATTCCACACCAGAAGTAATGGCTACCGTAAATGATCCGCGGGTTCGTTATGTTAGAATCAGGAACTCTGAACGTGGAGCGGCAAGAAACACCGGTGTAAGGCTCGCCCAGGGTGATTATGTCACCTTCCTGGATTCCGATGATCAGTACTACAGCAATTATTTGTCCACCGCGAATGATGGGCTGAAAAGTTCGGGTTTTCCGGTATTTTATCACCAGGCCTATGAAGTTAGAAACTTTCTGCGTGAAAAAGTAAGGTATGCCCACGATTACGATAGCCATAACATTGGTTTTCTGGTTAAGGGAAATCCGCTGAGTTGCCTTGGTGTTTTTATACACCGTGAGGAGGCTTTGCTTTTTCCCTTTAATGAAGACCGGGATTTGTCGGGTTCCGAGGATTGGGAACTCTGGATCCGCCTTGCCGCAAATTTTGGATTAAAGAAGGATAATCGTGTGTGTGCCTGCCTTATCCTGCACGATGACCGGAGTGTGATCAACGTGGATGAGCAAAAGCTGGTGCGCCGAAAATTGCTCGCCATGCAATACTCATTCAAAGATCCTGAAGTACAAAGGAAATTTGGTGCTCAGTGGAATAAAATGGATGCGTATTCCGATACTTATAATTCACTGCACCTCATGCTGGACGGGCAAATCAGAAGAAGCTTTTATTATTTTTTTAAGGCCATGCGTACCTATCCCCTTTGCGTCCTGGAACGACGTACACTGGCTATTATAAAGTACTTCTTTATAAATCTGTTCAGAAGATACCGCCTCAGTACTTCGATATTCTGAAGTACTCGTCTGCATCTCCGTAGGATACTTTCAGGATGTATATCGCTGAAGCAAGTTTGTCCGTAGGCACCTGTATCGTATTGAATCCTTCCTGTAAGTTAAAAATCATTTCTTCGCTGATCCGGCGTCCGTTAATATCCGTCATCATAAGACGAATTTCTCCTTTTCGTACCATGTTTATTCCGGCGAATAAGACATCTTGAAAGGGATTCGGATAGACATTGAAAATCTCAAATTGATTTCCGCTGCTGCGGCAGAACCGGTCGTTGGAAGGATTAACATCCTGTTTGTTGTTGACAGTGATGACCTCTGCGCAGAAAAATGGCGGACTGGCGGGTCCTGCCTCCAGTTTGGTATTGAAGGTAAATTCCTTGATTTGTGCCGCTTTCAGGGTGTCTTTGTTAAAGGTGTTGTAGAATACCTGCTCTCCTCCCAAATGGGCTTTTAATTCAAATTCATAGGCATCTTCGTTGCCGGTATTCGCAACGCTTGCTTTCATGATCCAGAAGCCGTTGATTTTGTTAAAACTGACTCCTGTAAGTCCCAGGTCCGGGCGAGGGATGAGCACAAAAATGGTCTGACTGGCGGAATCAATGCACCCGTTCAGATTGGTCACTGTCAGGGTACTGGTGTAGAGGCCGGTATCGAGGTATTGATGCAAGGGGGAGGTGGCCGTTGAAAGTGCTGAGTTGTCGCCAAAATTCCACGTGTAAATTCCGGGATCGGAACTATTGGTGAACTGAACCGGCAAGGGCGGGGCACCGTAATTGGTCGAAGCAGCAAAGGAAACTTGCGGAAGTTCATGGATGATGATCGTCTGCTGAATGGAATCCTGGCAGCCTTGATCAGAACTGACTACCAACTTAACGGGTACTGAACCGGTTTGATTGAACGTGTACACGGGGTTGGAGAGCGTCGAACTGGCATTTGTTCCAAACGTCCATGCCCAGGAGGAAATAGACCCGTTGGCGATGCTGCTGGAATCGAAGAAGGGAGTGGATTCGCCAAGGCAGGTGTTGCTGAACAGGAAATTGGCCCGGGGAAGGGGATGGACGTTTACTGTGTCGTTTACCGAACCAATGCAGCCGTTGTCAAGATCAGTCACCGACAATACCACATGGTATTCACCTGCATTGCTGAACAAATGCACCGGATTGGGTAAAAAGGAAGCGGTGCTGTCACCGAAATTCCAGAGAAAGGACAGATTGGAATTCGTGCCGGGGGCAGGGACATACATAAAGGAGGAGGAAATTCCCTTGCACTGGTCTGTATGGCTGATGGTGAATTCCGGTGTTTGGTCAACAGTCAGAAACCGGCTGAGGGTATCCGAGCAACCCTGAGCGGAATTCACGATTAGGTTTACCTGGTAGGCGAGTGGCGAAGGATAAATATACGTGGGGTGTTGAAGCGTGCTGGTGGCACCTGGAATCCCAAAATCCCATGTCCATCCCGTTATGTTACTGCCGTTTACTGTGCTGCTGTCAGTGAACTGAACGGGTGCATCGGTACAGGCTTTTTCAAAGCCGAATGCAGCCTGTGGCAATTCGTACACAAGAATCTGCCGTGTGAGGGTGTCAAAGCAACCAATCGTACTCCCTACAATCAAGCTGACCGTATAACTACCAGGGCCTGAATACGTGTGTTGGGTATTGCTGTTTAAGGAACTGTCGCCATCGCCAAAATTCCAGTGCCAACTGCTGAGAGAAGAACCTGTCGGACTGGAGGAAGTGTCGGTGAAAATATTTTCAATTCCAAAACAAACATGGCTGCTGATAAAACCGGCGGTCGGACTTTCAATTACAAATACATTGCGGGTGACGGTAGAGTCGCAATCGTCGGGGCTGAGTACCCTGAGTGTGACCGTATACGTACCGGGCGCAACATAGGCATGTGTGGGATCAATAGAGGTTGAGTCCATGGTGCCATCGCCAAAATCCCAGATCCGTTTGGTGATGGTGTCGCCCGCACCGGCAAAGGAGCTGTCATTGAATTGAAGGAAGGTGTAGGTGCAAACGGTATCGGCGTTCAGCTGAAACCAGGGATGGGGCCGGTTGGCAATCCGTATTGTTCGGAGAAGGGTGTCTTTGCAGCCGTTTACCGATTCGGAAATCAGCTGTACGGTATATTGAGCTGCACCGTTCGGATAGGTGTGATTAGGATCCTGCAGGTTACTGCTGTTGCCATCTCCGAAGTCCCAGGTGTTGGCGCTGATGCTGGTTCCGCTAGCCGTTGTCAGATTGATAAATTGAGCGGTTTCGCCCTCACAGGTATTGAAGAGCTGGAAATCTGCAAGGGGGCCCGGTATAATGTTCATGGATCTGATCACGGTGTCGGAACATCCAAAATCACTGGTGGCAATCAATTGTACCGGGTAGCTTCCGGCCAGGGCATAAGCATGCGAAACCGGATTTCCAATGCCGGTACCGGTATCTCCAAAATCCCATGTCCATTGCAAAAGGTTGCCGTCGTTACAGGTGCTTGAATCGGTAAAACTAATATCGGCTCCGACACAGGCGCTGTCAGGTCTGCTGTACCAGGCCTGCGGAGGTTCGTGAACTGTAATACTTTGTTGAACAGAAGCACTGTCACCGTTGGAGGAGTAAACCTTGAGTACAACGGTGTATGTACCGGCCGTGGTGTAGGTATGCCCTGGCGAAGCGCTGTTTGAACCGTTGCCGTCGCCAAAATCCCAGTTCCATCCTGTGATGTTTCCATAACAAACCGAACTGTTGTCGCTGAAGTTTACATCGGAATTGGTGCAGGCGGCGGAGCTGCTGAAGGCGGCTTCCGGAGGTGGAATGTGCACATACACGGAATCGGAGTAATAATGAAGGTCTCCGTTCGCCATGGTTTCTGTGAGCTGAAATGGATTGTATCCGGTGTTGCTTGCCGGGAAGCTGATGCCCGTGGGTGACTGGTCGGAAGAGGAAAGGGCGGCGCCAGAGCATCCCTGCGGGAACTGCACACGTACAATGGAAAACAAAAGCTTGTTGGGGATGATGCCAATCCAGTCGGATCCGTCTTTTGCCAGTTGTATGTTGTGCGGGTTGGCCATGATCCCGCCGAAATTCGTGCTGTATTGTTGTACCAAAGGAGAATCGAGAGAGATTCCACTGGTAAAATGATAAAAATTATTGCTTTCACTCACCATGAAAAGATGCCAGTTTTCGTCTTCGTAAGCCAGTTGCAATCCCTGGGCAGTCCAGAGCGAATTGGCGGCGGTGCTGACCAGCGGTAAATTGCTTAATGCAGTTCCGAAATCAAGTTTAAATACAATTCCATTGCCTGCACTGGTGGAGAATCCAATGTATTTATTGCTCCTGCAGTCATAGGCGATATCAATCCCGAAATTTCCGAAGAAGCCGGTATAGATAGACGGTGACAACACCGAGGGTATGTTCTGGTAGCTCCCGCCAAAATCAAGCCGGGTAATGTCAAGCCCCTGGTTATTGGTGATGAAAGCGTATCCGTTCAGGACCTTGATGGAGGCAGGACTGGCCAGGCCACTTACATTTAAATTGCTAAGAACAGGATTGGTTTGGGTGATCGAATCCATTTCATAACGCAGGAGAGAATTGGACGAAAAGGTCGTGAGAAACATGTACCACTTATTGCCTTCCTGTACCAGTTCAATTCCGCTGGTAACATTGCCCAACAAGGGATCGCTGTCGAGGTTGACCGCGCTAGGTGCATTGGCCAGCGATGTGCCGAAATTATAGCGGGTGATGTAGTTTCCTCCGAAGGCATTGGCGATAAATCCGTAGTAAAGCCCGTCCACCTTTACCAGTTTCATGTTGGTGGGATAACTCAGTGTGCCCCCGATCGACGGTAAAGCCTGGGCGGCAGGCATAGAGTCCAGGTCGCCGAGGCAAAAATCCCAGTTAAACGAAAGAGCACCGGAAGCGCTGTTGTCAATGACCAGGTTTTGCCCCGGGCATGCGGTATCACTGACTGAGAAAACTGCCGGCAGGCATTGTGCTTTCGCATCAGGTGTTGATAACAGGAAAAAGCTGACAAAAATGAAGTAAAGGATATTTCTCATTTTCGTGTTTGGTTGATCAAAGATAAGGGTATGCATACGATCCGTTTGGTACTGGCAACGAATAACCAGCACAAAGTGAAAGAAATACGAAAAATATTGCCCGAAAGTTACGATTTGCTCACGCTGAAGGATGCGGGTTTAAGTCTGGATCTTCCAGAAACCACAGGAAGCATCAGCGGGAATGCGGCACAGAAGGCCTTAACAGTATGGGAGTTAACGGGTTGCGACTGTATTGCGGACGACAGTGGGCTGGAGGTGCAAGCCCTGGATGGGAAGCCGGGAGTGGACTCTGCCCATTTTGCCGGCTTTCCTCCCAATGAGGATCGCAACCTGGTTTACCTGCTGGATCAAATGGAGGGAGTGCTGAACAGGAAAGCCAGCTTCGTGACGGTAATTGCCCTGGTTTTAAAGGGGAAGTTGTTTACGTTTGAAGGAAGACTGAACGGTGAAATCAGTCTGAAGCGCATGGGGAATCATGGCTTTGGCTATGATCCGGTTTTCATTCCGGAGGGCTTCCGTGAAACTTTTGCGCAGATGAGTCCGGAACGGAAGAATGCCATCAGCCACCGGGCTTTAGCACTGCAGCAACTGGCTGGTTTTTTTATGAAAAATGGAGGTGAGGCGCTGCTTTAGAAATGTTAACAGGACCCGTCTGATATCTGTTGTTGCAGTGAGAGGCAAGGCAAGATCAAATTCTTAACTTTGCCTTTCATGGAAAAATTGCGCATCGGAGTCCTCTTTGGAGGCTCATCAAGAGAAAGGGAAGTTTCCTTTGCGGGTGGACGTACCGTTTACGATAACCTGAACAAATCGATCTTCGATCCGATTCCCATTTTTGTTGACAGTTTTGGAAACCTCGTCCTGCTGACCTGGGAGTTTATATACAAAGGCAGCATTCGTGATTTCTATCCCCCGGCTGAATTCCTTCCGGGCTCCGTCCATGAATTCCAGGTGTACGCAGAAAGCCTGGGGGATCTCGACCGTCAGGAGCAGTTGAAACTGATCCATAAAATAGGCTCCAGAATTGAACCCAGCGCTTTGTCCGGCATGATCGATCTTGCCTTTCTGTGCCTGCACGGAAGCGATGGGGAAGATGGCCGGATACAAGGCCTGCTCGAATTCCTGAAAGTTCCATATACCGGATCCGGCATTCTCTCTTCTGCCATCGGCATGAACAAAGCTGTTCAGAAAGAACTGATGAAGGTCGCAGGATTTCATGTTCCGGACTTTCAGGTCATACAGCGTGACGAATGGTTAAATGGTAAAAGAGAAGAGGTTTTCCGGAAGGTAAAGGCAACTACCGGTGTTCCTTGTGTGGTGAAGGCTGCCAACCAGGGCTCCTCCATCGGTGTGAGCGTGCTTCAGAAAGAGGATCTTCAGGCTTTCACGGAGAGCATGAACAGGGCCTTTTTTATCCGGGAACTCAGCAGGAATTCATGGGATGCCATGGATTTCAGAGAAAAGGTAAACTGGGTACGCGAAGTGTGCGACATCCGCGAAGGCATTGGTTTACCGCTGATGATTGGCAGCCGCATGTTTTATCATCCGGAAGAACTACTGTCGGTCATGCTCGATCTTTTCGCCGATCAAGAACCGGAATTGCAACTGGTGGCCAGAGACGGGGAGAGTAGTGTCATTATCGAATCATTCATTCAGGGCAAGGAATTTTCCTGCATCGTGGTGGAAGATGAAGCGGGCCAGCCCGTGGCCCTTCCCCCAACCGAAATAAGAAAAGGCAGGGAACTGTTCGATTACAGGTCGAAATACCTGCCCGGTTTGTCCAGGAAGATTACCCCCATTCAGATTCCCGATGATCAAATTGAAGCCATCCGCAGTGAATGCGAGAAACTGTTTACAGCCCTTCGGTTTAATGTGTACGCCCGTATCGACGGATTCATCACGCCGGAAGGACACATCATCCTGAATGATCCCAATACGACTTCCGGAATGATGCCCAGTTCTTTTTTCTTTCATCAGGCTGCCGAAATCGGCATGAACCCTTCTCAGTTTATCACCTATATCATCTATACTTCGCTGCGTAACCGCATCAGCGATACCAGGCAATACGGTAAGCTGCCTCAGTTGCAGCAGCGTCTCGGCCAGTTGGTGGATTCGGGAAGGATGACCGGTGAAAAGCGTGTACGCGCTGCCGTTATACTTGGCGGTTACTCTTCGGAAAGACACATCTCGGTGGAAAGCGGCAGGAACATCTATGAGAAACTGGCTTCCAGCGCCAAATACGATGTATTGCCGGTGTTCCTGACCGGCGACAGAAATACCCACGAACTGTTCACCATCCCGGTCAATATTCTGCTGAAAGACAACGCCGATGACATCAGGGAAAAAATCGATCATTTTTCGGTTCATCCTGTCATTGAACGCATCATCGCTCGGTGCGGAAACCTGACGCGACGTTTTGCCAGCGCGAGAAACCTCAATGCACCTGAAAAAATCAGTTTTGAAGAGCTGGCCAGGCGTTGTGATGTGGTCTTTATCGCCTTGCACGGTCGTCCCGGAGAGGACGGTTCCCTGCAAATGGAGCTGGAACGGGTAGGGATTCCCTACAATGGTTCCGGCCCTGCATCCTCAAAGATCACCATTGACAAGTTCAGGACCAATGAAATTCTTTCGGCTCAGGGACTCCTGGTGGCGAGGCATTACCTCGCGCAGGAATTCGACTGGCTCGCCGATCCTGCCCGTTTCCTGGATACGATTTGCAGGAATTTTACGTTCCCCTTTGTAGCCAAACCGGCTGATGACGGATGCAGTTCTGCGGTGAAAATCATCCGAAACCGGGAAGAACTGGAAGCCTATGTGCGGCTGGCCTTCCGGAGCACACCGGATCTGGATGTGGCTTGTGCGGAGATTTTGAAGATCAAACCGAAGGAGGAATTTCCGGTGAAGCAACACATACTCATCGAAGACCTTATCCAGGCAAACGGTGCCGCCCGTTTCATAGAAATTACCGGCGGCATGCTGACGTATAAAGACGAACAGGGCCAACTGGCGTACGAAGTGTTTGAAGCATCAGAGGCTTTATCGGAAGGCGATGTGCTGTCGCTGGAGGAAAAGTTCCTGGCCGGCCAGGGGCAAAACATCACTCCCGCCCGATACAGTGCAAACCCTGACGAAAACAGATTGATATCAGCCATCGTGAAAAAAGAGTTTGAAAAAGCGGCACGTATTCTTCAGATTGAGGGTTACGCCCGCATCGATGCGTTCGTACGGATATTCTCACCCGCCAGGGTGGAGGTGGTATTCATTGAAGTCAATTCCCTTCCAGGAATGACACCGGCCACCTGCATTTTCCACCAGGCGGCCATTGCCCATTACAAGCCCTATGAGTTCATTGATAAAATTCTGGATTTCGGAATTAAAAGAAAACAAAATCAGCCGGCCTGATCGCATCCAATGAGTAATGTACTGAGTTTTATCCGTTCGCGTAATTTTCTGATGCATCTGCTGATGTGCCTGGGCTTGATTTTTGTCATCCTGTTTGGTACCTACCAGTGGTTGAACGCCTACACCAATCACGGCGAAACCATCACCGTTCCTGATCTGAGAGGCATGAAATTTAAGGATCTCGAACGTTTTCTGCTTGATAAAAACATGCTGGTAAAAATTTCCGATTCTTCGGTGTTTGTGATCGATAAGCCTCCGGGAGTAGTCATCGAACAGGATCCGGCTCCCAACGAGAAGGTGAAAGAAGGCCGGACCGTTTACGTGACCATCACGCGCACCGTTCCCCCTCAGGTGAAGATTCCGAACCTGATTGACGTTTCACAGCGTCAGGCCGAGGCTATTCTCGCTTCCTACGGCTTAAAAGTGGGTCAGTTCATCTACAAGCCCGATCTGGCCAAGGACGCTGTGCTTGGATTGATGAGTGAGGGCAGGGACTTGAAGCCCGGCGATGAACTGGAAAAAGGGTCGGTCGTGGATCTGGTTTTGGGTGACGGCATTGGAAATACCAATGTCGAAGTTCCTTCCCTCAGAGGACTGAGCATGGATGAAGTCATGTTTGTCTTGCAGGGCTCTTCGCTCAATCCCGGGGCGATGGTGTTCGATGAGAGTGTACGGGACTCCTCCCTGGCCAAAGTATATCGTCAGATTCCGGAACCGGGTGATTCTGTATTTATCCGCCAGGGTGAATCAATTGACCTTTTCTTTACACAAACACCCGAAAAACTGAAATAAATCAACATGAAAAAATATATCCCTTCCCTGTTCGCTGTTTTCTTTTTACAGGTGCTGTCTTTCGGACTCGTTCAGGCACAGCACGAGCGCCTGGTGCCGCTGGGAACAAATCCGGTCATCAAAAAATACCTGCATGTTCACCCGGCTTCAGCCAACAAAGGGATGAGTAGCAACGACACGCTGGACATCCCCTTCGTCGATGATTTTTCCGCCAGCGAGGTGTACCCCGACCAGAACCTATGGACGGACCGTTATGTGTATGTAAACGATCATTTCGCCCGGAACCCGGTTACGATCGGCGTAGCCACTTTCGACGGACTGGATGAATTCGGCAACCCTTATGATAATTCCGCTTCCACCATTCAGGGCGGATGTGATACCTTGACTTCAAAGTATATCAACCTGCTCACAAAGCCCCAGTCAGCCGGTGGCGGTCAGTATACCCTGGCCGACAGCATCACGCTGAGTTTTTACTGGCAGAAAAAAGGTCTCGGCGATGCTCCGGATTCCAGCGATTCACTGGTGGTGGATTTTTATAATCCAAGCACCAATCAATGGAGCAGGCAGTGGTGGCTGCGCGGATTGATTTCAGGCGGACAGGATACCGTCTTCACTGCTGTTCAGATCTGCATCTCCAATGCCATTTTTCTGAAGGATGGTTTCCGTTTCCGTTTCCGGAATTATGGGTCAAGAACAGGAAGCCTGGATCACTGGCACATCGATTACATCCGCTTGTTTAAGGCCTATAACCAGTTCAGTGGTCAAATGGATACTACCTTGCTGGATGTGGCCATGACACAAGGTGGGAAAAGCCTGATGACCGAATATACCTCTGTTCCCTGGGATCATTTTACTTCGCTATCAAGCATCGATCAGGCCAATCTCCTGAAGGATTCCTCAAAAATGGAGTACAGGGTAAACGATATTGTACCGGCCGATGTAGGGTTCAATAACAGGATCTACAACTTTGCCGGCAGCTATGTGGCCGGCTTTGGTGCTGACAACGGTAATATTTTTCCCGGTCGTCCGCAAAACCAGCATCTGCAGTATACTTTTCCGGTCGACTCTATCTTCCCAAATACGCCTTCACTCACCGTTGACAGCAATCGTTTTACCGTATTGAATTATTTCACCAATGGCAATGCGTTCAGCGGGCTTAAGTCGAACGACACCGTTCGATTTATACAGGAGTTTTATAACTATTACAGCCTGGATGATGGCAGCGCCGAGGTGGGTTATGATCTCATCAATGCACCGAACGGGAAAATCGCCATGAAGTTCGACATCTTTAAACCGGATACCCTGCGGGCCGTCCGTTTTAATTTTGTTCAGCAGGGCGCCAATGTCAGCAATAAATTATTCACCATTAAGGTCTGGAGCAGCCTCAATCCGGAGACTTTGATCTATCAGGAGTCTTCACAACGTCCGGTTTACATCGATGAAATTAACGGCTACGCCACCTATGTGCTCGATCAGATTGTACCGGTGAGTGGAACCATTTATGTGGGATTTCAGCAGGTGCTCGGGGACGGCCTGCACCTTGGATTTGACAGAAATACGGCCTCCAACAGCCGGATGTTTTACAATGTGGGAGCCGGATGGATACAAACTGCGATTACGGCCGGTAGTTTTATGGTCAGACCCGTGATGGGTGATACCAATCTCTTTGTGGGTGTTCCCGACCTGCAGATCGAAGCTATTGCTTTTCAGCTGGCACCCAATCCGGCCGGGGATGTTGTTCAGTTGCTTGTAGAAGACGAACGAAATGCAGAGCAGGTCGAAGTGTTCGCGATGGATGGCCGGAGAATATATTGTTCTTCGTTCACGAGGTATCTGAACACGTCAGCCTTTGAACCCGGTTTTTATCTGGTCAGATTGAATACAGAATCCGGTCAGTCGTTTTCCCGCCGGCTGTTAATTTCCCGATAAACCAACATGGTCATCAATGCAATGCAGGAGGCTTCGGACGAAGACCGTGAGCAGGAACAGGAAGAGTTGTATGAACATCACCGGTTCGTGGCAGATAAAAATCAGTCGCTGCTGCGCATTGATAAGTTTTTAATCAACAGGCTTCAAAATACTTCCCGCAACCGCTTGCAGCAGGCCACTGAAGCGGGCGCTGTCCTGGTGAATGGAAAACCAGCGAAGTCGAGTTATAAAGTGAAGCCCGGTGATGTGATTACCGTGGTGCTGGCACATCCTCCCCGGGAAATTGAATTGTACCCGGATGATATCCCACTGGATATTATTTATGAGGATGAACACCTCTTTATCATAAACAAACAACCGGGACTGGTCGTACACCCCGCCTACGGTCATTACCGCGGTACACTGGTGAACGCATTGGTCCACCGGATGTATCCGGACCTTGGCGACCAGCCCATTGCGGCCGAGTCGGTGCGCCCCGGACTGGTTCACCGCATTGACAAAAACACCTCGGGTCTGATTGTGATCGCTAAGAACGAACAGGCCCTGACACACCTCGCCAAGCAGTTTTTTGACCGGACCATTCAGCGGCATTATCTTGCGCTGGTATGGGGTGATTTTTCAGATGATCACGGTACCATAACGGGTCACGTAGGGCGAAGTCATACCGACCGGAAAGTGATGGATGTTTTTCCCGACGGATTGCATGGAAAGCATGCGGTAACACATTATCAGGTGATGGAGCGCTTCGGTTACGTGAGTCTGCTGAAATGCAAGTTGGAAACCGGACGTACCCACCAGATCAGGGTCCATTTGAAGTTTACCGGTCATCCGCTTTTTAACGATGAAACCTATGGGGGCAACAGGATTCTGAAAGGAACGGTTTTTTCAAAATACAGACAATTTGTTGAGAATTGCTTTGAAATGATGCCGCGGCATGCTCTTCATGCTCAGTCACTTGGGTTTCGACACCCGGCCGATGGACGGAACATGTATTTTGAGACTGAATTACCTGCCGATTTCAATGCGGTATTGGAAAAATGGCGCGCCTATGCGGTCAGCAGGCAGCTTCAGGAGGATAAAGACTAAACAAGTCATGTGAATGGCGTATTTTTTACCAATGATATAGCCTGTTTAACCAAGCAATACCTACTGTCCGCACCGCTCTCGACGTTCTCTGCCAAATTGTTAATTTCTCTTCCTTTACATTGGGCCTGTGACGTGCTTAACTTTGTTTCTTAGATGAGCAAATTCAGGATTCCATTCTTCATGAAAAGATTTTCACTAATTTTTCTGGTGTTGTGTGTGGCACAGGCAGGCATGAGCCAGGTAGCATTTGATGTTGTACCCCGCAGCAGACAGTTGTTTCCCCGTGATCAAAGCGACAGCGCAACGGTACAGATTTCCGGACAAATCACCCAAAGCGGTAAATCCTCCGTGGTTTACAGGCTGTTCAGAGCGGGCATTCTTCTCGACAGCAGCCTGGTGAATTTAAGCTACAACGGAAACACCGCTGCTTTCCATAAATCATTCAGAATTAAGGCCGAACGGCAGGAATACAAGGTACAGATGTGCCTTTTTGACGGACAGAATGAGTTTCCGGTTACCAGTGTCGATAGCCTGGTGGCAGGGGATGTGTTTATAGTGAACGGTCAATCCAACGCTTCAAGTCCATCTCAGGGACCGGGTGCAGAAATCCCCAACGAGTGGATCCGCACTTTTGGAACGGCCAGCGTTTCTGCTGTGGATTGTGGACGAGATACCCTCTGGGGACTCGGCCTCGGAAATGTAACACAAGCCAACCTCGCCGTTGGCGTATGGGCCATGAAACTGGGGCGACTGCTGACGGACTCTTTGCAAATTCCGGTATGTATTATCAATGGAGCCAAGTTCGGTTCCATCATTTCAGCCCATCTCCCGAATGCAAACAATCACCAGGATTTGAATACGATTTACGGTCGCTTGCTTTTCAGAGCCACCAAGGCGGGAGTGAAAGATAACATCAAAGCGTTTTTCTGGTATCAGGGCGAAAGCAATACCGATACGTCCTATCAGTTTTACGCCAGCCGCTTCCAGCAATTGTATAACTTCTGGAAAGGTGATTTTGCCGGGCTGAACCGCATTTTCGTACTTCAAACGCGGCCCGGTTGCATTACAGGAGCCAATTACCTCTATCACCAGCAGATGCGTGAAATATGCCGGAACCTTTCAAATCAGTACAGTGATATAACGCTGATGAGTACGGCGGGGATTCCCAATTTTGATGGTTGTCACTTTTTATCATCCGGCTACAATATTCTCGGAACTCAACTCTACTTTCAGGTACAGCGGGATGTATACAATGCCACGGTTCCACAAAACATTGATCCGCCCAATATTCTTTCTGCCCGGTTTGTCGACAGCACGAATACCTTGCTTGCTCTTAAAATGTCGCAGGCGGTAGCCTGGCCGGCGCCGATGAATGGCAATGAACTGGAAGATTATTTCTATTTTCCCCAATCCGGTGTGAATGCTCAGAGTGGCTGGGCTTCTGACGATACGGTGTACCTGCAACTTTGCAGTCCTTCCCTGGTGGGCCATGTGAGTTACCTGCCCGGCATCTATTACGATGGATCTGCCACGCAGGTGTACCAGGGTCCCTGGCTCTTAAACAACCGGAATATTGGCGCTTTTTCTTTCCATGAGTTTCCAATTTCACACTCTATCAATGTATCTGCCTCCGGCAGTACCAGTTTATGCAACGGCGACAGCGTTTTGTTGCAGGCCGATAAGAACGCGCTCATCCTTCAATGGTACAGAAACGGACAGCCTGTTCCCGGTGCCAATGCCAGCGAACTTTGGGCGAGTGCAGGTGGTGATTATTACCTTGAAATGAGCGACGGTTCCGGTGGCTCAGTGATCAGTAATGTGATTCAGTTATCCGCCGGAAGTTCCATACCGGTTTCGATCAGCACCAATGACAGTGTTTTATGTGCCGGAGAAAGCAGCATGTTGCTTGCTCAGGGTGGAACCTCCTGGCTTTGGTCCGATGGTTCATCCGCAGCAGGCATTCAGGTGAATACCGGCGGATGGTACGCTGTGCAGGCTTCGGATTCTCTGGGTTGCAGTTCTTCAGATTCTATTTACATTGAATATCATCCGATGCCGCAGGCATCCCTTCTTCACGGTCCCCTGAGCGTATGCATGGGGGATTCGGTTAAACTCTACCTCGCTAACCAGGAGATGGGTACCTGGACAGGTGGCGCTTATGATTCCGTGTACTACGCGAAAACCAGCGGCATGTACTGGTCGGTAGTGACGGGGCAGGGTGGATGTAGCCTGAGTTCAGATACCGTTTACGTCCAGATTATCCAGACGCCGGTGAGTATACTTCCCACAGGGCCGCTGAGTGTATGTGCGAATCAGAAGATCACACTGACTGCGGATGGGTCAGGGTTTACGGCTTTTCAATGGAAGAACAACGGAGTGGCTGTTTCGGGTGCGACGACAAATACGTACAAACCTTCCGTGTCCGGAGGCTACTCGGTTCAAATAACCGATTCTCTTGGGTGCATGAATGAGTCGGCCATCACCCAACTGACCATGCGCAATGCACCCCAGGCCAGCTACACCCTGACGAATGAATTAAATGAATGCCGCGATACCCTGGTAACCTTTACCGCCAACGGAGGTTCAGGCCTCACGTACCAGTGGTATGGTAACAACGTGCTGATTCCCGGTGCCACCTCAAAGGTGTTTAACACGCAAACTTCCGGTAATTACAAAGTCATGACCACCAACGTTTGGGGATGTACAAAAATGTCGGGTGCGATGAGTATTCCTGTGGCAAATCCTGCCGCCTCAATACAACTGAGCGGCAGTAGTGTAATCTGTAACGGTGACAGTGTGAGACTGGATGCGAATACAGGTACCGGTTTCAGCTATCAATGGCAGAGAAACAATGTACCTATAGCCGGTGCAAATAACGCTTCCTTTTATGCAAAGAAAACGGGATTTTATAAAGTGGTTGTGACCAACAGTTCCGGCTGTTCAGCCGTTTCCTCCGGAAAGAACATATCGGTAAGCGCCTGCCTCTTGTCTTCCGGCGCTGCAAAAGTGGCCGGACCGGAAACGGAGACGTTGAACATTGATCTGTATCCGAATCCTGCCGTGCATGACTTTACCGTTTCCTTGCCATTTCAACACGGTCGGGTGACCTGGAGACTCATGGACATCAGCGGCAGGATTTGTCATGAAGGTCAGATAGAGGCGGAGACCGCTGCATTTTCGGTGGTCACGGAAGATATGAATGCGGGGCTGTACCTTCTCCACCTGGAAGCCGATGGTTACGTTCAGACCCTTAAAATCCAGGTGTCACGGTAAAGGATACATCCGCTTGTACGGATTATAGAGATGGATTTGGTTTTAGGGCAATCCCGGCGAGCAGGGATTGATGCAGCCGCAAAATTTGCTGTGGTGTTTCATCGGTCAGTCGCAGACCGAGCCAATCATTGATCACCGCATTCAGTGCCGGACGAAAGGTATTTCCGGTTTCCGGATGAAGCGCCCTGGCACCCCCCGACTTTGACAATTTACTCCCGTCTGTTCCGCAAAGAAGAGGATGATGCATGAATTTTTTGTCTTTAAACTGATGCAGGCCGATCGCAGGGCAAAGCATCAACTGGACGGCGGTGGAGGGTATTAAATCATAACCCCGTACCAGGTGGCTGATTTCGAAAAAGCAATCGTCCACCACCGAACTCAACTGATAGGAGGGATAGCCGTTTTTCTGTTTTACAATGAAATCTCCTGTTTCCGACCAGGGTTTTATACAACGTTCACCAAGCAAAGGATCAAAAAAGCAAATCTCGGATTCCGGCTTAATGCTGAATCTCCAGGCCGTACCAGGTTCATCTTTTCCGGTTTTTTCCACCCGGCACCTGCAGGCGAGACTGGATGAAAGGCTCGCCCGGCTGCAACGGCAGGCATATACGAAATCTTTGGCTCTCAGTTTTTCAAGGCTTTCCATGTAAAGCGGAAGTCTCTTTTGCTGCGACCAGTTTTTCAGGAAGTCATCCGGACCGGAGGGCCCTTCGTCATAATCCAGGCCAAGCCGCTCGATGGTTCTGAAGATGTCACTCAGGTATTCTGCCCTGAAACGGTCTCTGTCCAGATCATCGATCCGGAGGAGCAGTCGGCTGTTGACAGCTCTGGCGAAAAGCCATGTCAGGAGGAAGGAGGCGGCGTTGCCCAGGTGCAAGTAGCCACTGGGGGTGGGCGCAAAACGAAATTTTAAGCCCTGTGGAAGATCAACTTTTGAAGCGCTCATGAAAAGCCTTTTCAAGATGTTCCCGGTCGTCAGGATGGGCGATGGAAATCAGGGCTTTTGCCCTTTGCCGGAGGTTTTTTCCGAACAGGTAGGCTACCCCGTATTCGCTGACCACATAGTGTACATGCGCCCTGGTAGTGACCACACCGGCGCCTTGCTTCAGAAAGGGGGTGATTCGGGCAACTCCCTTGTTGGTTCTGGAAGTGAGGGCGATAATGGGTTTTCCACCTTTCGATAAGGCGGCGCCGCGCATAAAATCCATCTGTCCGCCGACACCGGAAAACTGATAGGTGCCGATGGAATCACTGCATACCTGGCCGGTCAGATCGATTTCAATGCAACTGTTGATGGCCACTACCGATGGATTTTCGCGGATCACCTTGGTGTCGTTCACGTAGTCAATATCAAGGAAAGCGAAGGAAGGGTTATCGTCAATGTACTGATATAATTTTTCGGATCCCAGGCAAAAGCCGGTCACCGTTTTTCCGGGATGCCGCCTTTTATACCTGTTGTTGATGGTTCCGTTTTCAATCAGGGGGATAATGCCATCAGAAAACATTTCGGTATGAACGCCCAGATCTTTGTGATTCGTCAGCGCGTGCAAAACGGCGTCAGGAATGGTTCCGATACCCATTTGCAGGGTGGACCGGTTTTCGATAAGTCCAGCCACATGCTGGCCAATCGCCTGCTCTTCCGGCGACATTTTTAAAGACATGATCTGCTCGTGCAGAGGTGCTTCGTGAGCCACCATGGCATCGAATTCAGAAACGTGGATCATGCCATCGCCATGGGTCCGGGGCATGCGTGGGTTTACCTGGGCAATTACCTTTTTCGCAGTATTCACGGCCGAACGGGCAACATCAACGGAAACGCCCAGCGAGCAATACCCGTGCGGATCAGGTGTGGACACCTGAATCAGGGCCACATCGATGGGTAAAACATGGTTTTTGAACAACTCGGGGATTTCGCTGAGGAAGACAGGCACATAGTCGCCTCTCCCGTCGTTAATGGCTTCCCGGACCGGCGCCGATACAAAGAGCGAATTCAGTTTGAAGTGGTCACGGTATTTCTCCTCAGCCAGCGGGAAGTCACCCAGCACACTGATGAAAACCAGTTCCACATCCTTTAGTTCAGCGGCTCTTTCTGCCAGTTTCTCCACCAGGTGGGTGGGGGTGGCAGCGCTGCCATGTATAAAAACCCGTTGACCGGATGAAATATGACGTAGGGCCTGCTCAGCGCTGGTAAAGGTGTGGAGGGTTGGGGGCATAAATCAGATTTGGTTTTTTTAAAGACTGCCCGCAAAATTAGAGTTATTTATGGCCTTTGGATTTGAAATTCGGGCTTCGCTTTAAGAATCGGATTCTCGATGAGGGAAAGGATGGACGACCAGCCCCCGACCTTATAATGCACTGATTTTCAATCTAAAATTAAAACAAAGTGAAAGTGATTGGACGGGTGCTTAAAATTTTGAAACAACCAGCCGGGTTACCCGATTTAATACAGCCAGGTTTCATTTCAGGACACTTCCCCTCGCTGGGATATTTGTCTAAAAACCAAATTAGATCCCAGGAAGAAAATTTGGATCATCGTTGCCCATTTGAAACTGTTGTTGACACTTCTTCAAAGCGTGATCGGGATTACATTTTTTATGCTTCGGTGGGGAGACCCGCAGCCCTGACCGATGAAAATCCCAATATGCACTTAAAGTACTTATTATCAATGTTTAATTATTTTATTTTAGCCAGGATCAGGCCGAATAACAGCGCCTGTTGAACCTGCTTTTTTACCCTTAAACACCTGTTTCATAAATATTTTGAAAAACATCTTGCTTAAATCATTTTCTTGTGTAACTTTGCACTCCCTTTTTGGGGGTATAGTGTATCTAATTCACTGATCCAGAACTGAAAAAAATTAAGAATGCCTACAATTCAACAGTTAGTACGTAAAGGCCGCGAGGCGCTGGTGGATAAAAGTAAATCCCCGGCACTCACTTCATGTCCTCAGCGCCGTGGAGTGTGTACCCGTGTATACACCACCACTCCCAAGAAGCCGAATTCGGCCATGCGTAAAGTGGCCCGTGTTCGTTTGACCAACAAATTCGAAGTAACGGCTTACATTCCTGGCGAAGGTCATAACCTCCAGGAGCACAGTATTGTGATGATCCGCGGTGGCAGGGTGAAAGACCTTCCCGGCGTACGTTATCACATCATCCGTGGTGCGCTGGATACCTCCGGTGTTGAAGGACGTAATCAGCGTCGTTCCAAATACGGCACAAAACGCCCGAAGCCGGGAGCAGCTCCTGCCGCAAAAGGTAAAAAGTAATAAACAATAAATTAAGATTCAGATAATTATACCCTTCTGATCCATGAGGAAGACCAAACCAAAGAAGCGCCCGATTCTGCCGGATCCCAAATTTAACGATCCATTGGTGACACGATTTGTAAACATGCTGATGTATTCCGGTAAAAAAGGTACCGGTTTCCAGTTGTTTTACGCCGCACTCGACAAAGTGGAAGCGCGTACCAAAGAAAGCGGACTTGAAACCTGGCGCACGGCTTTGAACAACGTGATGCCTGCCGTGGAAGTAAAGAGCCGTCGTGTAGGTGGAGCCACCTTCCAGATTCCTTCAGAAGTACGTCCCGACCGCAAAATTTCAGTTGGTATCAAGTGGATGATCCTTTATGCCCGTAAACGCAATGAAAAAAGCATGGCGGATAAACTGGCCGGAGAGATCATTGCCGCTGCCAAAGGTGAAGGTGCTGCCGTCAAGAAGAAGGACGATACCCACCGGATGGCGGATGCCAACAAGGCCTTCTCACATTTCCGTGTTTAATCATCAAATTAAAGAGTAATACCCAAAGCATAAGATGTCACAGGACGTTAAAGATTTAAAGTATGTACGCAACATTGGTATCGCGGCCCACATCGATGCGGGTAAAACGACGACCACGGAGCGTATTTTGTATTATACCGGTGTAAACCATAAAATCGGCGAGGTGCACGATGGTGCAGCCACGATGGACTGGATGGTGCAGGAGCAGGAGCGTGGTATCACCATTACCTCAGCGGCCACCACGGCTTTTTGGAATTACCGCAATAACAAATACAAGATTAACATCATTGATACACCGGGACACGTGGATTTTACCGTAGAGGTAAACCGATCCCTTCGTATTCTGGATGGTCTGGTGTTCCTGTTCTCTTCTGTGGATGGTGTTGAGCCGCAGTCGGAGACCAACTGGCGCCTTGCCAACAATTACAACGTTACCCGTATCGGATTCGTGAACAAGATGGACCGTGCCGGTGCTGACTTTTTGAATGTGGTTCGGCAGGTTCGTGAAGTACTGGGTGGTAATGCACTTCCCCTGCAACTTCCGATTGGCGCTGAAGAAACCTTTAAAGGGGTGGTTGACCTGGTGAACTTCCGCGGTATCGTGTGGAACGAGTCGGATCAGGGCATGACCTATGAGGTGGTTCCCATTCCTGCCGACATGGAAGAGGAAGCCAGAGAGTACCGTGAGAAACTTCTTGAAGCCTGTGCAGAGTTTGACGACAAGCTGATGGAGAAGTATTTTGAAGATCCCGCCTCCATCTCTGAAGCTGAAATCCTGACCGCGCTCCGCCAGGCCTGTGTGGCCAACAAAGTGGTTCCCATGCTTTGCGGTTCTGCATTCAAAAACAAAGGGGTTCAGACCATGCTCGATTACGTCATGGAACTGATGCCGTCTCCGCTGGATAAAAACAATATTATAGGAACCAATCCTGATACCGGAGAAGAAATTTCACGTCGTCCGGATGCGAAAGAGCCATTTACCGCCCTTGCGTTCAAGATTGCTACCGATCCTTTTGTAGGCCGTTTGGCGTATTTCCGTTGCTATAGCGGCAAGCTGGATGCCGGTTCCTATGTACTCAATACCCGTTCCGGTAACAAAGAGCGTATTTCCAGGATTTTCCAGATGCATGCCAACAAGCAAAACCAGATTCCTTCCATTGAGGCAGGCGATATCGGTGCTGCAGTAGGTTTCAAGGACATCAAGACCGGTGATACCCTCTGTGCGGAAGATGCTCCGATGGTGCTGGAGGCGATGAATTTCCCGGAGCCGGTAATCGGCCTCGCGATCGAGCCGAAAACACAGGGCGACATGGATAAGCTGGGTGTGGCTTTGGGCAAACTGGCCGAAGAAGATCCGACCTTCCGCGTGAAGTCTGACGAAGACAGTGGTCAGACCATCATCAGCGGAATGGGTGAGTTGCACCTTGAAATCATTGTGGACCGTTTAAAGCGGGAGTTTAAAGTAGAAGTAAACCAGGGTGCACCCCAGGTAAATTATAAAGAGGCTATCACCGGTTCCTTTGAGCACCGTGAGGTGTACAAAAAACAAACGGGTGGTCGCGGTAAATTCGCCGACATCAAATTTGTGGTTTCACCGGCCGATGCGGATTTTGAGGTTACTGATAAAAACGGAGGCCTGCAGTTCCTCAACGAAATCACCGGCGGTAACATTCCCCGTGAATTTATTCCTGCTGTTGAAAAGGGTTTCCGTTCAGCCATGGTCAATGGAGTACTGGCCGGTTACCAGATGCAGACCATGAAAGTGCGCCTGATCGATGGTTCTTACCATACCGTTGACTCCGATTCACTCTCGTTTGAAATCTGTGCCCGTACCGCCTTCCGTGAAGCGCTTCCGAAAGCCAAGCCGATCCTCCTCGAGCCGATCATGAAGCTGGAAGTAATCACCCCGGAGCAGAACATGGGTGATGTGGTAGGTGACCTGAACCGTCGCCGTGGCCAGATGGAAGGTATGGATTCCCGTGCCGGCGCCCAGGTGGTTAAAGCCAAGGTACCGCTGTCGGAAATGTTTGGGTATGTGACGGCACTTCGTACCATCACATCCGGACGTGCTTCTTCTACCATGGAATTTTCACATTATGCGGAAGCCCCGCGCAACATCGCTGAAGAAGTAATTGCCAAAGCAAAAGGTAAAGCTGCTGCCGAAAGGGTATAAGCTTCAAAATAAAGACCTCAACACCGTTCTTATAAAATGAGCCAGAGAATCAGAATCAAATTGAAGTCATACGATTTTAACCTCGTGGATAAATCTGCAGAGAAAATCGTTAAGACTGTGAAGCCTACAGGAGCTGTTGTCAGCGGACCTATTCCGCTTCCTACCGAGAAGAAGATTTACACCGTACTCCGGTCCCCGCACGTCAATAAGAAAGCGCGCGAACAGTTTCAGTTGTGCTCCTACAAGCGTTTGCTTGATATCTACAGTTCAACCGCCAAAACGGTGGATGCACTGATGAAACTGGAGCTACCCAGCGGAGTAGAGGTCGAAATCAAAGTATAGTGATCTTCCGCCCATCAGGAAGAAACGTTCTTTACTTATTATCCGAATTCATTCAGCACCTGGCTTGAGCCATGTGCATATCAATAATCATTAAGTCCAAAACAACTAAAAGATAGTTAAGATGGCAAGTATCATCGGAAAAAAAGTTGGCATGACCAGCATCTTCGATGCAGACGGAAAAAACATTCCCTGCACCGTAGTTGAAGCCGGCCCTTGTGTTGTGACACAAGTTAAAACGGTCGATAAAGACGGCTATAGCGCCGTTCAACTCGCCTTTGGTGAGAAGAGAGAGAAAAATACGCCCCAGCCTATGCTGGGACATTTTAAGAAGGCAAACACCACGCCTAAGCGCAAGCTTATGGAATTCCAGGATTTTGAACAGGAGTTCCAGACCGGCGATGTGGTGAAATGCGATATTTTTTCAGAAGGCGACTTCTGTGAAGTAGTCGGTACTTCCAAAGGAAAAGGTTTTCAGGGTGTAGTGAAGCGTCACAATTTTGGTGGTGTGGGCGGATCTACCCACGGTCAGCACGACCGTCAGCGCGCTCCCGGTTCATTGGGTGCTTCTTCATGGCCTTCACGTGTTATGAAGGGCATGCGCATGGCCGGACACAAAGGGGATGTTCGCGTTAAACTTCAAAATCTTCAGGTAGTAAGAGTGTTGCCGGAGCAGAATCTCCTCCTTATCAAAGGAGCGATTCCCGGACATAAAGGTTCATTTGTAACGGTGTCGAAATAATCATGGACGTATCAGTTTATAATATCACAGGAAAGGAAACAGGCCGCAAAGCAAGCCTGAACGACGAGATCTTTGGTGTTAATCCCAATGATCATGCTATCTATCTCGATGTGAAGCAATTCCTTGCGAACAAGCGTCAGGGAACGCATAAATCGAAAGAGCGTAACGAGATATCCGGAACAACCAAAAAGCTGAAGCGCCAGAAAGGTACCGGTGGTGCCCGTGCCGGTTCAATGAAAAGCCCGGTTTTCGTTGGCGGAGGACGCATTTTCGGACCCCGTCCGCGCGATTATTCCTTCAGTCTGAACAAGAAATTGAAGCGTCTGGCCAGGATTTCAGCCTTGTCTTACAAAGCCAAGGGCAATAACATCATGGTTCTGGAAGACTTCAATTTCGATCAGCCGAAAACGAAGCAAATGGCCGACCTGGTAAAAAATCTCCAGGTATCCGATAAAAAAACCTTATTGGTTCTGCCTCAATCGAATAAAAACGTATATTTGTCGTCCCGAAATTTAGAGCGTAGCAAAGTCGTAACTGCTTCCGATTTAAACACTTACGACATCGTAAATGCTCAAAATATCATCGTAACAGAGAGCTCGCTTCCGGTCATCGAAAGCACCCTGCTCAAATAATAAACAGCCCGGCGGAGAAAAGTTCCGGTAAAACGGATGAAATCCTCCCGGGTTGATAGTCTTAAATAACTAAGTGCATAGGCACGATAAACCTATAGAGTAACAAATGGATATTCTGAAGAAACCGGTGGTCACTGAAAAGATGAACCGGATTACTGAAAAGCAGCCCCGCTATGGTTTCATAGTCGACAAGCGTTCCAACAAGCTTGAGATTAAGAAAGCGGTGGAAGCCATGTACGGTGTTACCGTTGAATCTGTCAATACCATGATTTACCGTGGTAAGTCAAAGTCGCGTGGTACCAAGACCGGCTTTGTTAGCGGTCAGCGTCCCAACACCAAAAAAGCAATCGTTACCCTGAAGAAGGGAGAGATGATTGATTTCTTCAGCAATATCTAATAAGGCAAGAGCAAATAGAAATGGGTACTCAGAAAATTCGTCCAATGACCCCGGGGCAGCGTCACCTGACCCGTAACGATTATTCAGAAATCACGGCGAGTGAGCCGGAGAAATCCCTTCTCGTTTCCATGAAACGCAGCGGTGGTCGTAACAATACCGGTAAAATGACCATGCGCTACATGGGCGGCGGTCACCGGAAATTGTACCGGATCATCGATTTTAAGCGTGATAAGTTCAATGTAACAGGAACTGTAGAAACCGTTGAGTACGATCCGAACCGCACGTCCTTCATCGCCCTGGTGAAGTACAGCGACGGCGAGAAGCGTTATATCATCGCTCCGAACGGAATCAAAGTAGGACAAACGGTGGCATCGGGTGAAACCGTTGCGCCTGAAGTCGGCAATGCCATGCCTTTGAAGGATATTCCGCTGGGTACGGTGGTGCACAATATTGAAATGCGTCCCGGCCAGGGTGGCAAAATTGCCCGCAGCGCGGGTTCGTATGCGCAGCTGGCTGCACGTGAAGAAAAATACGCCATTCTTAAAATGCCTTCCGGTGAAACCCGTAAGGTGTTGGTGACCTGCATGGCATCCATCGGTTCCGTTTCCAATGCCGATCATGACAAGCAAAGCAAGGGCAAAGCCGGTCGTAACCGTTGGATCGGTATTCGTCCGAGGGTACGTGGCGTGGCCATGAACCCGGTTGATCACCCGATGGGTGGTGGTGAAGGACGTGCCTCCGGCGGTCATCCGCGCTCCCGCAAGGGCCTTATTGCAAAGGGCTACAAGACCCGCAAGAAGAGCAATCCGACGAACAAGTACATTCTCGAACGTCGTAAGAAATAATTGTTAACAGGATTCTGAAGTATATACAACATGAGTCGTTCGCTTAAAAAAGGGCCTTTCATCGATTACAAGCTCGAGCAAAAAGTGCTTGACATGGCTGAAGGCAAGAAAAAAGTTACCATTAAAACCTGGTCGCGCAGGTCCATGATTTCACCTGATTTCGTTGGTAACACGTTCGCGGTTCACAACGGGAATAAATTCATTCCGGTGTACGTGACTGAAAACATGGTTGGACATAAACTCGGGGAATTTGCACCTACGCGTACCTTCAGGGGCCACTCCGGAAATAAAGACAAAGGATCGAAATAGTCATGGGAGCCAGAAAACGTAATGTCGCAACACAGCGCAAGGCTACTTTGAAGAATGTAGCCTACGCTAAGTTAAATGATTGCCCGACCTCACCCAGGAAAATGCGGCTTGTGGCTGACATGATCCGTGGCAAAAGGGTAGACCTTGCTCTCGCCATGCTGCGCCTGAGCACCAAAGAGGCGGCCGGCCGCCTGGAGAAACTGCTGCTGTCCGCGCTTGCCAACTGGCAGTCGAAGAACGAAGGCAGCCGTATCGAAGATCAGGAACTGGTTGTGAAATCAGTGAATGTAGATGCAGGCCGCATGCTGAAACGCCTTCGTCCCGCTCCGCAAGGCCGCGGATACAGGGTTCGCAAACGTTCAAACCATATAACAATTGTAGTGGACAACAAGAATGCACTTGTCGCTGCTGAAACTAATACCGCAAACTAAGCAAAGAGCAAATGGGACAAAAAGCTAACCCGATTGGTAATCGTTTAGGGATCATCCGTGGATGGGATTCTAACTGGTACGGTGGTAAGAACTACGCCGATAAACTGGTGGAAGACGAAAAAATCCGCAAATACCTGCTTGCTCGTCTTTCCAAAGGCGGTGTTTCTCGTATTGTGATTGAGCGCACCCTGAAACTCATCACGGTGACCATTCACACCGCACGTCCGGGTATCGTAATCGGTAAAGGCGGTGCAGAAGTGGATAAGCTGAAAGAGGAAGTTAAGAAACTTACCAAAAAGGAAGTCCAGATAAACATCTATGAAATCAAGCGTCCTGAACTGGATGCACAACTGGTGGCCGATGGCATTGCCCGTCAGCTCGAGGCCAGGATTTCATTTCGCCGCGCCATGAAGCAATCCATTGCTTCCACCATGCGGATGGGTGCCGAAGGAATCAAGGTAACCTGTGCCGGACGTCTCGGTGGAGCGGAAATCGCCCGTACCGAGCAATACAAAGAAGGCCGTGTACCGCTGCATACTTTCCGTGCGGATATTGATTATGCTCTTTCTGAGGCATTGACCACGTATGGCATCATCGGCATCAAAGTGTGGATCTGCAAAGGTGAGGTGTACGGCAAGCGTGATCTTTCCCCGAACATTGGCATTGCCAGCACCCCTAAAGTGGGTGGAGGTAAAGAGCGTGGTGAGCGTTCGGAGCGTGGTGACCGCGGTGATCGTGGCGGACGCGGCGGACGTGGTGGCCACGGTGGTGGTGGTGGACGCGGAAAGTCTTCAAGAGATTAATACAATTAGCAATAGGACGAATTCAGGATAATTAGTTGAATCATGTTACAGCCTAAAAAGACAAAGTTCAGGAAACAGCATAAGATGGTTCCGAGTGGTACAGCCACCCGGGGAACTTCTCTGGCCTTCGGAACTTTTGGAATCAAATCCCTGGAGACCTGCTGGATTACTTCCCGCCAGATCGAAGCAGCCCGTGTAGCGGTGACCCGTTACATGAAGCGTGAGGGACAAATATGGATCCGTATATTCCCGGATAAGCCCATCACCCGCAAACCGCTTGAGGTACGTATGGGTAAGGGAAAGGGAGCGCCTGAATTCTGGGTGGCCACCGTAAAACCGGGTACCGTTATCTTCGAAGCAGAAGGTGTTCCGATGACCATCGCGAAAGAAGCCCTTCGCCTCGCCGCTCAAAAATTACCGGTTACGACCAAATTCGTGGTTCGTCCGGATTATCAAGAATAATATTCATAAGCATTACCATGAAACAGTCCATCGTTAAGGACCTTACAACGGATGAAGTCCGTGAAAAGATCAGTGAAGAGCGTGCCAGCTACATTAAATTGAAAATGGCACATGCTGTTTCGCCCATCGAAAACCCAATGAAGCTGCGTGCTTCGCGTCGTGCCATTGCCCGGCTGATGAGCGAGCTTCGTAAACGTATGACTCAAACCCAAGCTGCCGAGAAATAATCATGGAAGTAAGAGCGCTCAGAAAAGAACGTATTGGAATTGTTACCGGTACGAAAATGAACAAGTCCATCGTGGTTTCGGTGGAAGCCAGGGAGAAACACCCGAAATACGGCAAGTTCATCAAGAAAACAAAAAAGTTCATGGCGCACGATGAAAAGAATGAATGCGGCATGGGTGATACAGTGAAGATCATGGAAACACGCCCCTTGAGCAAACTCAAGCGCTGGCGCATGGTGGAGATCATAGAAAAAGCGAAATAATCTGTATCCTTCCTTCCGGGGAAGAGCATATTCATTAACGAGATAAAATGATACAGCAAGAGTCAAGGCTCGTAGTAGCCGACAACAGTGGTGCCAAAGAGGTACTTTGCATCCGCGTACTCGGTGGAACCGGCAAACGGTATGCCTCCCTGGGTGATAAAATCGTAGTGACCGTAAAGAACGCCCTTCCTTCCGGAAACGTGAAGAAAGGTACTGTTTCAAAGGCAGTCGTGGTGCGCGTGAACAAGGAAGTTCGCCGCGATGACGGTTCTTATATCCGCTTCGACGACAACGCCGTGGTGCTCCTGAACAACCAGGATGAATTGCGCGGTACCCGTATTTTCGGACCCGTTGCACGCGAACTGCGCGAGAAACAATTTATGAAGATCGTATCCTTAGCCCCGGAGGTGCTCTAAGAAATGGAACGTAAAAAGAATAAACAACCCAAGCTCCATGTCCGCAAAGGTGACCTCGTGAAGGTGATCAGCGGTGATTCAAAAGGCCAGCAGGGAAAAGTACTGGAAGTGATTCCCATGGACCGCATGGCCATCGTTGAGAAAGTAAACATGGTATCCAAGCATACCCGTCCGAACGCGCAGAATACCCAGGGTGGTATCGTGAAGCAGGAAGCACCGGTTCGGATTTCGAAACTGATGGTGATTGACCCGGCTACCGGTAAACCCGGTCGCGTTGGTCGCCGCATCGAAGACGGTAAGCTTGTTCGTTATATTAAAACCAAGAAATAACAGGGGGAGGTAAAGAACTATGAATTACGAACCACGCCTGAAAACGAAGTACCGCAATGAGGTCGTTAAATCTTTGCGCGACAAGTTTCAATACAAGAGCGTAATGCAGGTGCCACGACTGACTAAAATCTGTATCAACCAGGGTTTAGGAGACGCCGTGAGCGATAAAAAGATTATCGAATCTGCCATCAGCGAAATGTCGACCATCACCGGTCAGAAAGCCGTGCCGACCAAGTCACGCAAAGACATTTCAAACTTTAAACTCCGTGCCGGAGTGGCCATCGGTGCCAGGGTGACCCTGCGCGGCGACAGGATGTATGAGTTCCTGGATCGTCTGATCGCCGTAGCGCTGCCCCGTATCCGCGACTTCCGCGGAGTAAACGACAAGGGTTTCGACGGACGCGGAAATTATACGCTCGGTGTTACCGAACAGATCATCTTCCCGGAGATCGATATTGACAAGGTGAACAAAATCCAGGGTATGGATATCACCTTCGTGACCACGGCCAAGAAGGACAACGAAGCCATGGAACTCTTAAAAGAATTCGGAATTCCTTTCAGGAACCAAAATAAATAATCTTTCGAACGATGTCAAAAGAATCGATCAAAGCGCGCGAACTGAAGCGCATCCGTACAGTGGAGAAATATGCTGAGAAGCGTAAAGAGCTGAAAGAAGCCGGTGACTATGCCGCCATGCAGAAGCTCCCCAGGAATGCCAGCCCTATCCGCGTCAGAAACCGTTGTAAACTCACCGGTCGTCCCCGTGGTTATATCCGCCAGTTCGGTATTTCCCGCGTGATGTTCCGTAAGCTCGCTCTCGAAGGAAAAATTGCCGGCGTCACCAAATCCAGCTGGTAAGCCAGGAATTTAAATATTGATTAAACAGAATTAACCAGTCCATGTATACCGATCCAATAGCAGATTACTTAACCCGCATCCGTAATGCGGTAAAAGCCAATCACCGTGTAGTGGAAGTACCGGCCTCCAACATGAAAAAGGAAATGACCAAAATCCTTTTTGACAAGGGCTTCATCTCAAACTACAAGTTCGAAGAGACGGACAATAAGCAGGGTAATATCAAAATCGCGCTGAAGTACAACGCGGTGACCAAATTGCCGGCCATCTCTTCCATTCGCCGCATTTCCAAGCCGGGTCTGCGCAAGTATGTTAAAGCTGATCGCATTCCCCGTGTCATCAACGGCCTGGGTATTGCCATCGTTTCCACTTCCCATGGATTGATGACGGATAAAGAAGCCCGTCAGATGAATGTTGGTGGTGAAGTAATTTGTTTCGTGTATTAATCTTTAAAATATTACGACGATAAAATGTCACGCGTAGGAAAAAACCCGATCAATATACCGAGTGGTGTTCAGGTGTCTGTGAATGGCCGTGAAGTGGCTGTTAAAGGACCCAAAGGAACGCTTACGCAGTCGGTTGAAGACGGCATTGAGGTTAAAGTGGACGGTGCCCAGGTACTGCTCAGCCGTGCTACTGAACAAAAGCGCCATCGCGCCCTGCATGGATTGTACCGTGCATTGATCAATAACATGGTGGTAGGTGTATCTACCGGTTTCAAAGTTGAACAGGAACTTGTAGGTGTAGGTTACCGTGCATCGAATCAGGGCAACCTGCTCGATCTCGTACTGGGGTATTCTCACCACGTGGTATTCGACTTGCCCACCGAAATCAAAGTGGCTACCCGCCAGGACAAAGGTCAGAACCCGATCATCACCCTGGAAAGCCACGATAAGCAATTGCTCGGTCAGGTGGCGGCCAAGATCCGCTCCTTGCGCGTTCCTGAGCCTTACAAAGGAAAAGGTATCAAGTTTGTGGGTGAACAACTCCGCAGGAAGGCCGGTAAATCAGCTTCCAAGAAATAATAATTATTAACCGATATAGTTCCGGTTTATCATGCAAGATCAAAAACTAGTTCGCCGCTCCAAAATACGTTCCCGTATCCGCAAGACCATCAAAGGGACTCCGGAGCGCCCAAGGCTTTCTGTGTACCGCAGTAACAAGGCCATTTATGCCCAGGTAATTGATGATACCAAAGGGGTCACCATCGTTGCGGCTTCATCCCGCGAAAGTGGTGTGGATGTTAAAGTCAATAAAGTGGAGCAGGCTCAATCGGTTGGCAAAATACTGGCCGAGAAAGCAAAAGCGGCCGGTGTGACTTCCGTCGTGTTTGACCGTGGGGGCTACCTCTATCATGGTCGTGTAAAGGCACTGGCCGACGGCGCCCGTGAAGCAGGACTTCAATTCTAATTCGAACCGATAGTTACGAAATATCAAATGATTCAGAACAGCAAACGCGTTAAGTCAACCGATACTGAACTCCACGATAAACTGGTGGCAGTAAACCGTGTTACCAAGGTGACCAAAGGAGGTCGCGCTTTTGGATTCGCTGCCATTGTGGTGGTGGGAGATGAGAAGGGTGTGGTCGGACACGGTCTCGGAAAGGCGAAGGAAGTTACCGATGCGGTGACCAAAGCCATCGACGACGCAAAGAAAAACCTCGTTCGTGTTCCGCTCAGAAAGGGAACTGTACCTCATGAGCAGGAAGGTAAATTCGGCGGAGCCCGCGTATTTCTGAAACCGGCCGCTCCGGGTACCGGAGTAATCGCCGGGGGTGCCATGCGTTCGGTGCTGGAGAGTGTTGGCGTGACCGACGTGCTGGCAAAGTCAAAAGGTTCATCCAATCCGCACAACGTGGTGAAGGCAACCATTGACGCCCTTCTCAAGATGCGTGATGCCCATGCGGTAGCACAGCAAAGAAATGTGGATTTAAGTAAAGTGTTTAACGGATAATATACAGCGGCACACCTGCATCATGGCAAAGTTGGCGATTACACAGATAAAGAGCGGCATCGACCGCTCAGAAGTTCAGAAACGCACCTTGAAAGCGTTGGGACTTACCATGCACAAAACAGTTGAATTGGAAGCGACACCCCAGATCAAGGGAATGGTGGCCAAAGTATCCCACCTCGTTCGCGTAGTTGAGAAATAAACATCCATCTGAACAGCAGAAATAAATACAGATTATGGATTTGAGCAATCTTAAACCGGCAAACGGTTCTACAAAAAACCGCAAGCGCATTGCACGCGGTGCAGGTTCCGGTCACGGTGGTACTTCCACACGTGGTCACAAAGGCGCCGGCTCACGCAGCGGTAACAGCCGTAAAATTGGTTTCGAAGGTGGACAGATGCCGCTTCAGCGTCGTCTTCCGAAATTCGGATTTAAAAATATCAACCGTGTTGAATATGCCGGCATCAATCTCGATACGCTTCAGCGTATCGCAGAGCAGCATGGAATCAGCAGCTTCGATCAGCAGGTTTTCATCGAACGCGGTTTGGTTTCAAAAAATGACCTGTTTAAAATTCTTGGTCGCGGCGAACTGAAGGTGAAAGTGGATGTGAAAGCACATGCTTTCTCCGCTTCGGCCAAGGCAGCGATTGAAAAAGTGGGTGGTACAGCAACATCCCTCTAAGAAGAACTTATGAAGAACTTCATACAGACATTACAGAACATCTTTAAGATTGAGGACCTGCGCTCCAGGATCCTCAACACCTTGCTGTTCCTGCTGGTTTATCGCCTGGCGGCACACGTGGTGCTTCCCGGTATCGATCCTACCCAGCTGGCAGGTCTTCGGGCGCAGACAGAAGGCGGCATTCTCGGACTTCTGGATGCCTTTTCCGGAGGCGCGTTTTCCCAGGCTTCTGTAGTGGCGCTGGGCATCATGCCGTATATCTCTGCTTCTATTGTGGTGCAGTTGCTCGGTATTGCAGTTCCCTATTTCCAGAAACTGCAGAAAGAAGGTGAAAGTGGTCGTAAGAAGCTCAACCAGATCACCCGTATTCTGACTGTGATTGTCGTGATCTTCCAGGCTCCGGGATACCTCATCAACCTGAAGACACAGGCGCCGGGTGCCATCATCGCGTATTCCAACCCCGATATCATTTCACCGGCCTTCTTCATGTTCACCTCTACGTTGATCATTGTAGCCGGAACTCTGTTTATCATGTGGCTTGGAGAACGCATCACCGAGAAAGGTATCGGTAACGGTATTTCGCTGATCATCATGACGGGAATCATTGCCCGTCTGCCTTTCGCTTTGCGCGACGAGTTCCTGTCACGTTTGAACGAACAGGGCGGCGGTCTGGTGATCTTCCTGATAGAAATGGTGGCTCTCTTTGCGGTGGTAGTATCCGTTATTCTTCTGGTACAGGGCACCCGTAAAATCCCCGTGCAGTTCGCCAAGAAAATTGTCGGAAACAAGCAGTACGGCGGAGTACGTCAGTACATCCCCCTGAAGGTGAATGCCGCCGGTGTGATGCCGATCGTATTTGCCCAGGCCATTATGTTTATTCCTGCCTACATTGCACAGTTCTTCCCTGAATCAGCATCCTGGCAGGGCTTTGCATCCAACATTACGGATTTCACTTCTCCCTTATACAACATTGTATTTGCGACTCTGATCATCCTCTTCACCTACTTCTACACGGCAATCGCTGTCAATCCCAGCCAGATGGCCGATGATATGAAGAAGAACGGCGGGTTCATCCCCGGCGTGAAGCCAGGTCGCAAAACATCGGAGTTTATCGATGATGTGATGTCAAAAATCACCTTGCCCGGTTCAATCTTTCTGGCGCTGGTGGCCATCATGCCCACCTTTGCGAACATGGCGGGAGTGAATTCAAACTTTGCGCAATTCTACGGCGGCACTTCTCTCCTCATTCTGGTGGGCGTGGTGCTCGATACACTGCAACAGATAGAAAGTCATCTCCTGATGCGTCACTACGACGGGCTGATGAAATCCGGCCGGATCAAGGGTCGTTCTGCTGCAGGTGTAACAGCCTGATGGCGCAGTATAAAAGATTACAATGAGCGGCGGTACGATAGTGTACAAGACAGCAGAGGAGTTAGCGTACATCCGTAAGAGTTCTTTACTTGTTGGCAAGACACTGGCAGAGGTAGCCAGACACCTGAAACCGGGTATGACCACCGGACAGATGGATGAGATCGCGGAGAAGTTTATCCGTGACCATGGCGGAGTCCCTTCCTTTAAAGGGTATCACGGATACCGGCATTCGCTGTGCATCTCTGTGAACGAGGAAATTGTTCACGGAATACCCGGCTCCCGGGTGATCAAGGAAGGTGATCTGGTTTCAGTAGATTGCGGTGTTTTCATGAATGGCTTTCACGGAGATTCGGCCTATACCTTTCCCGTGGGTGACGTGAGTGAAGAAAAACTGCAGTTGCTCAGGGTTACCAAAACCTCCCTGTACAAAGGGATCGCCAAAGCAAGACCGGGAAACCGTATCGGCGATATCAGCGCAGCCATCCAGGAATATGCGGAGGCAAACGGATACGGGGTGGTGCGGGAACTCGTCGGACATGGCATCGGACGTCAGCTCCATGAAAAACCTGAAGTGGCGAATTACGGCAAAAAAGGTTCTGGTCCGATACTGAAGCCGGGGATGACCATCGCCATTGAGCCCATGATCAACATGGGGACAAGGCAGATCCGCCAGCTGAGTGATGGCTGGACCGTGATCACCGGCGACAAGAAACCAGCCGCCCACTTCGAGCACACCGTAGCCATTACGGAAGGAGAGGCGGACATCCTGAGTTCCTTCTCCGACATTGAACTTGCCATCGCAGAAAATAGTTACATAACAGAGAAAATAGCAACACTCGCCTGATCTGATGTCAAAGCAACCGGCCATCGAACAAGACGGTACGATAACCGAAGCACTCTCCAATGCCACCTTCCGTGTGGAACTTGAGAACGGACATGAAATCATCGCGCACATCAGCGGAAAGATGAGGATGCACTACATCAAAATCCTTCCCGGCGACAAAGTGAAAGTGGAAATGTCGCCGTATGACCTCACCAAAGGACGAATTACGTACCGCTATAAATAACACCGAAAGGTAAGCAAGTATTAAAATGAAAGTACGCCCCTCCCTCAAAAAGCGCAGCGCCGAATGTAAAATTGTGCGCCGTAAAGGTCGCTTGTATGTGATCAACAAAAAGAACCCGCGTTTTAAAATGCGTCAAGGGTAATCTTATTAAAGTTTAACAATAGAAATTACGTCAGATAATGGCTCGTATATCTGGTATTGATTTACCAAAGAATAAAAGAGGTGAGATTGGTCTCACATACATCTATGGCATTGGACGATCCACTGCCCAGCGAATCCTTTCAGAAGCCAACATCGATTGGAACAAAAAGGTGCATGAGTGGAACGATGATGAACTGAATAAAATCCGTACCATCATCAACGACAATGTCCGTGTGGAAGGCGCCCTGCGCTCCGAGACACAGCTTAACATCAAGCGTCTGATGGATATTGGCTGCTACCGTGGCATCCGCCACCGTGTAGGTCTGCCGGTTCGCGGACAGCGTACTAAAAACAACTGCCGTACCCGCAAAGGAAAACGTAAGACCGTTGCGAACAAGAAAAAGGCAACCAAGTAATTAAATTAACAGATTTAACATATCCGTTCTGACCAATGGCTAAAACAACCAAAGCCGTAAAGAAGAGAGTCGTAAAGGTGGAAGCTGCCGGTGAGGCGCACATCAGTGCCACTTTCAACAACATCATCATCAGCCTTACTAACACCAGCGGACAGGTGATTTCCTGGGCCTCTGCCGGTAAAATGGGTTTCCGCGGCTCTAAAAAGAACACACCGTATGCCGCTCAGCTGGCTGCTGCCGATTGCACCAAAGTGGCTTACGAAGCAGGCCTTCGCAAAGTAAAGGTGTTCGTAAAGGGACCCGGTTCCGGTCGTGAATCTGCCATCCGTACCATCCATAACTCCGGTGTGGAAGTAACGGAAATCGTGGATATCACCCCGATTCCGCACAATGGCTGCCGTCCTCCAAAGCGTCGCCGCATCTAATCTTCTATTTGGTCAAACTAAGAAAAGTCTACACAATACAATGGCAAGATATATAGGCCCCAAGACCAGGATCTCCCGTAAATTCCGCGAACCGATCTACGGTCCTGACAAGAATTTCGAAAAGCGCAGCTATCCTCCCGGACAGCATGGGCAGAGCAAGAAGCGCGCTAAAGTTTCTGAATATGCTACCCAGTTGATGGAAAAGCAAAAGGTGAAGTACATGTACGGCATCCTGGAGCGGCAGTTTGCGAAGATTTTCGACCGTGCTTCCCGTATGGAAGGTATTACCGGTGAGAACCTTCTTAAACTGATCGAATCCCGCCTCGATAATGTAGTATTCCGTTTGGGTCTGGCCGCCAGCCGTGATGGCGCGCGTCAGCTTGTTTCCCACCGTCACATTACGGTGAATGGCAAGCTCGTGAACATTCCTTCCTACACCCTGCGCGCAGGGGATGTGGTGGCCGTTCGTGAGAAGTCCAAGTCACTTGAGACCATCAGCAATGCCTTGTCTTCCCGCATGGGTAAATACAGTTGGCTGGAATGGGATGGCAGCAAAATGGCCGGAAAATTCATCAACCCGCCTGCCCGTGAGGAACTCACCGAGAACATCAAGGAGCAGCTGATCGTTGAATTGTACTCTAAGTAACAGCTGAAGATTGAAGGCCCGCCGGTTGCCTTAATACCGGTTCAACCTTAACAGTAAAAACCAAACACATATAACTCACATGGCGATATTAGCTTTTCAGCGACCGGACAAAGTGATCATGAATCATTCGACCGAAACATTCGGTCAGTTCGAATTCCGTCCGTTAGAACCGGGATACGGAATTACGGTCGGGAATGCGCTGCGCAGAATTCTGCTCAGTTCGTTAGAAGGCTTTGCCATCACTTCGGTAAAAATCGCCGGAGTTGATCATGAATTCTCAACGATTAAAGGTGTCATTGAAGATGTCACTGAAATGATCCTTAATCTCAAGCAAGTTCGTTTTAAACAGCAGATAGAAGGTACAGATTCCGAGAAAGTCCACGTGATGATCAACGGGAAGGAAACCTTCACGGCCGGCGATATCGCCAAGCATACCACCGCCTTCCAGGTGCTGAATCCGGAGTTCGTGATCTGCCACATGGACGCTTCCGTTAAACTTCAGCTGGACATCACCATTGAGAAAGGTCGTGGCTATGTTCCGTCTGAAGAGAACAAGACCAACAGCGCCCCCATCGGCACCATTTTCCTGGATGCCATCTACACGCCGATCCGCAATGTGAAGTACTTCATTGAGAACTACCGCGTAGAGCAAAAGACCGACTATGAAAAGCTCGTGGTGGAAATCACTTCCGACGGCTCTGTTCATCCGAAGGATGCCCTGAAAGATGCGGCGGAAATTCTGATCCATCACTTCATGCTCTTCAGCGATGAGAAGATTACCCTCGAGTCGAAGCCGAAGCAGGTTGCCGAGGAACTGGATGAAACGACCCTGCACATGCGTCAGCTGCTCAAGACCAAGCTGGTCGACATGGATCTCAGCGTGCGGGCCCTGAATTGCCTCAAGGCTGCCGATGTGGAAACACTGGGAGATCTGGTGAGCTACACCAAAGCCGATCTGCTGAAGTTCCGCAACTTCGGGAAGAAATCTCTCACCGAGCTGGAAGAACTGGTACGGAGTAAAAACCTGAATTTTGGCATGAACATCGCCAAATACGGTATCGACAAAGACTAATATTTCATTCAATTAATCGCATCAGCGAAGACTTATAATAACAAGAATACATCATGCGTCACGGTAAAAAAGACAATCACCTCGGCCGTAAAGAAGGACACAGATATGCCATGATGAGCAACCTCGCGGTTTCTCTCATCACACATAAGCGCATCTTTACCACAGTAGCAAAAGCAAAGGCCCTGCGTACTTATGTTGAGCCGCTCATTACAAAATCAAAAGACGACTCTACACACTCTCGTCGTGTGGTGTTCTCCTATCTTCAGAATAAAGAGGCAGTCACAGAATTGTTCCGTGAGGTGAGTCAGAAAGTGGCCGACCGTCCGGGAGGATACACCCGGATCATTAAAGTGGGAAACCGCCCGGGTGACGCGGCCGAGATGGCGATGATCGAGCTGGTTGACTTTAATGCAAACCTGCTCAAGGAGAAAGGTGGCAAGAAAGCGGCCGCTGCAAAAACCACCCGCCGTAGCCGTGCGAAAAAGACCGCGGCACCAAAAGCTGCCGGCTCATCGGAAGCAACAGCCGAAGGCTCAGAGTAAATTAAATACGAGAAAGAATCTGGATATAAGGCGGGCACAATGTCCGCCTTTTTTTATTTCAACCGGGGAAAGTGGTCTGGCATCAGGGTCCGCTCATACAAAGCAATATCCAGTCTGTATCAATTTGGCGGGCGGAGTTTGCCGGCAAGGTTTCAGGTGTATTTCTTCCTGAGCAACAGGTACAGAACAGGGTAAAGAGAAAATAAAGCGGGACTAAACTTTTCAACCAGAGAGCCCCTGAAGACCCAAGAACAGACAAGCATGGCGAGTATAACGAAGGACATCAGCACCATTGAAAATCTGCGTTCCTTAAATCGTTTTAGCTGTCCGCTGATATCGCTTTTGTTCCTTAAGGCGGGCTTCTTTACAAGCACATAATGTTCGATAAGTGTTACGGCTCCCAGGCAGCAAAAGATGATGCCGGTATAAATGTAGAAAGGGAGTATGGTATACGTGGAGCCTTTCGCTATCAGGGTAGCTGAAAAAGGAAACAGTCCGATAAAGAAAAGAAGGAGAAGGTTCAAAAAAACCAGGCCGGCATCAAAACTTTTTAAAAGACCGAATATTTTCAAGTGCTGATACCAGGTTATGCCAATGAAGAAAAAGGAGATGATGTACGCCAGAATGGTGGGAAAAAGATGCTGAATGGCATGGATCAGGTCGGCAGTCCCCGTAATTTTAAGGTCCTCGGGAATATGAATTTCAATGGCCATGAGGGTAATGACAATCGCGAACACGGCGTCGCTGAACAAAATCATACGTTCAACCTGAAATTCTTTGTGAACTTCTTCTCCGATATTTTTTAGCTCTTCGTTCATGAGTAAAATTTAAAGCGAACTAAAATACTGAGAAATCGTGAATGGTGAATTCAGGAAGGCTGCTTTTCGGTACGATGGAGTCCGGTAGTCGGTAGTGGAGAAAGCGATAACACAGAAATGGGACTACCGAAGAGTATTTAAAAGTACTGGAACGTTTATGCAGAACAGGTTGAGAAGATTCGTTTACTGAATCAGGAGCTTTCTTGATTGAGTGCTGACGCCATCGTGCAAGCGTAAAAAATAAATTCCGGCCGGTAGGGGAGGGCATTCAAAATCCAGGTGGTCTGCCTGGATGTTTTCCGGATTGAATTTAAAGGAAATGCTTCTTCCCTGTACATTGATCAGTTCTGCTTCGTACGTCCGGTCCATGCTTCCCTCTTCTATGATAATCCTGAATACCCCACTGTTTGGGTTTGGAAGGATGGTGAAAGAAAAAGCCTCGCTTTCTATGTCAGAGTTAATTCCGGATCTGGGGGAAGCGGTGGTGAATTGTTTCATGGTGCCCCAGTTCGAAAAGGAAGAACCGGCACTGTCGCATTGAGTACGTACCTGCCACTCGTATACGGTGCCGGGCAAAAGGTTGTTCAGTGTACAGCGCGGAGCGATCAGGCCATTGATGGTATTCCATGAATTGGTATTCACAAGATACGCGCGATAGCGTACCTCGTACCGGTATGCACATACAGGTTTTTTCCAGGTCAGTACCGCACTGTTGTTGGTGATGTTCTTTGTCTGACGGTTAACCGGGGCACTGCAAGTGTTCGGATTATTACAGGACTGGAGATAGCTGATGGCAGGATCGGTGCTGATGGAGGACTGGAAACCGTACCATCCCTGGCAATCGTTTTTAAGTCTGAAATTCAGCCAGGGGAGCAGGTAGGTATTGACGAGGGCCTGTTGCGCAGCCCTGCTGATGGCAGGTCCCGGAGAACAGCTCGCTTCACCCAGAGAGCAGTTGAAATTGGAATTGGCGAACTGGCAATGACTGCCTCCGGTTAAATTGATATAGTGCTTGCAGGAGGAAGAGGAGGAAGTGTAAATCAGTTGACTGTGTTGTGCGGCCGGTGTCACGCAGTCATTACCACCGGCAAAAATCAAAGTAGGGAGCGCATGACTTTGTGCAGCTGCAGACGCGGAGGGGTTTGTTTGAGCCGGTGCGAGCGCTGCCAATGCAGTGATATCGGGATTGTATTGGATGGCCAGGAAGGCTACTCCGCCTCCCATGGAATGTCCCATGACACAGGAATTTGCCGCCACTTTGTTGTAAAGCAGGTTGCCAGCGGTATTGCCTGCAGACTTTAGTGCGCCGGCTACGAATGCCAGGTCTTTTGCAAAGTTGTTGTGATCAGGCAAGAGCCCGCCTTCGGTTTTCGGAAGTGCCACAATGTAGCCTTGAGGAACCAGCGCCGACCAGATGTTCTGGTAGGCGTTCACGGTCATTACAAAGCCGTGTCCGAATACAATAACGGGGAATTTCTGTCCGGGATTTCCGCCGGGCGGCACGTTGGTGCCGCTGGAAGTTGCGGGATAGTAAATGTCGGTCGCGATGGCCCTGTTTGACCTGGACGGGTCATTGAAGGTAATGGTAGTGTTGCCCGTTTGAAAGGCTTGTGCGAAAGCGCTGGAAAAGGGGAGAAGGCTTAGGAAAATCAGCAGGATACTTTTCATCTTTTTGGGTGTTTATGAGATAACAAGTACGGGAAAAATTTGTTTTAATGTAATCTCCGGAAGTGGAAAATTCTCCGACCAGGGCAGAATTCAGGCCGGAAATGTGCTCAGGTGCTGCCCGGGCCCGGTCATTTTTTTAAACAGATAGAAGGCAATGCTGCCAAGGCTGAACATAAGAACCAAGCCGGCCAATGTGAAGACCACGAAAACCGGTCGCAGAGACTGCATCATTTGTGTATGGCTGATCTCCGGATGGTTCATCTGCCAGTTAGCTTTGTACACTCCGGCGGCAATAAGAACAATCCAGAAGAGCAGAAGGGAAACCTGAACCATGATGAATGCAGCACGAATGGTTTTGTTCTGACCGGGAACCTTGAGTCCTGAAAATTCGAATCCGGCGGCGAGGAGCAGCATGCTGTTGATGCCGATGGTAGTGCCCATGGCATGCGCCACTGTAAAATGTGTTCCATGCGTATAGAGATTGATAGCCGGTACCGACATGAGCAATGCCAGAAAGAGATTCAGGAAAACCCAGGCATCGGCGGCAAGGAGGAAGCGATATGGATAGTAATGCAGGTGTTTCTTCGCAGTGCTCACAGCAGCCTTCCAGGTGTAGATGATGCGAAGCAGAATGATCCATTCGGTCATACTGACGATATAACCAATGTAGCGCACATATTCTGCGGTGGGCAGGGTATAAATGTGATGACTCCAGTTGAACATCAGGTTGAACAAGCCCAGGAAATACATGCTGAACGCGAGCGGACTCCTGGCCGTGGTTTTATCACCGCTGATTTTTTCCATCAGAAACATGGCTGTTCCATAAATCATCTGGTTCCAGCAACCCACCAAAGAACCGTTTACCTTCCATTGAATGGTCGTATCCTGTAGAAAATGTTCTCTGAAGGAGGGAAAGATCCAGAGGTAGTTTTCAAGAAAAATGAGGAGGAAAAAAATGATGCCGGTTGACCACATCCAGAAATAGACCGGTCGTTGGTGAAAGGATCCGGTGCTCATGAAAAAATTGATGGCCAGCAGAACCCAGGCCATGAAAATGAATACCGACCAGACCGGGGGATATTCCCAGTATTCACGGCCTCCGAAATCCCCGCTGAAATAGGAGTAAAATATACCGGCCATCGCTACCACCCATAGTAGCCATTGAACCCTTGCCAATACCGGGCTGAATAATTTCAGTCCCATCGCCTGCAGGGCAAAAAATACGATGCCGTTTGCTCCGGTCAGAATCCAGAACAGAGCGGATGAAACGTGCAGGGGTCGAAGTTTGATGAAGCCCAGACTCTCTTTCCAGAGTCCCTGTGAACTGTAACTAAGGGCGGCCAGCACGCCGAATACAAGCGCTGCCAGCAGCATAACCAGGGCAAGCAGGTAAAACCATTTTCCGGCGTTTGATTTTTCCATTTCAACCCGGATTGCTGATCATGCCATCGGGCTTCACCTTGAAATGAGCAGGGGAGGCCACACCGCAATCGTCTACGGATTTTAAAAATTCAAGCAAAGCATTCATCTCATTCGGGTCAGGGTTAAAAGCCGGCATCTGCCCGGAACCGCTCCGGGTAAAGGCATTGATATAAACCGGCCCCTTTCCTTTTGCCGAATATACATTGCTGAGGTCGGGGCCAAGGTATCCTCCCAAGCCAAAAAGCTGATGACAGGACTGGCAATTGTATTTCTGCCACACCAGGCGGCCCTCGGCTGCGAGTGCAGGATGGTAATTTTTACTGATCCCTTCAGGCAATGAATAAATATGAATACTGTACGTGACGAATAAAACGGTCAGTATCAGAAATACATATTTTGGCCATTGCAGCACCATGAATCAAAGATGTTCAAACCTCGCCTGAAAGAAACGGAGGTATTTGGGTTCGTACACCATTTTTAATCCGCGCACCTTGTTCCGGCGACGGAATACCTCCGCGGTCGCTTCTGCAATAACATCCATGTGAGCCTGTGTATACACACGACGGGGGATTGTAAACCTGACGAGTTCCAGTTTCGGATAATAGTTGTCGCCGTTCGGCTTGCGTCCCGCCGACACAATACCGCGCTCCATGGTCCGTACCCCTGATTCAATAAAGATCTCGGCGGCCAGGGTTTGCGCCGGATACTGATCCTGATTCAGGTGGGGCAGAAAAGCTTTCGCATCTACAAAAATACCGTGCCCGCCGATGGGTTTAACGATGGGGATGCCGTAGTCAATCATTTTGTTGCCGAGGTATTCCACCTGGCCTACACGGGCCTGCTGATGCTTGTCGTTTACGCTTTCTTCAATCCCAATGGCTATGGCTTCCATGTCACGGCCGGCGAGTCCTCCGTATGTGTGCAGGCCTTCGTACACCACGACGAGGTTCCGGGCCTCTTCAAAAACATCCCATTCGTTGGTGGCCATGAATCCGCCTATATTGACCAGCGCGTCTTTTTTGGCGCTCATGGTGGCGCCGTCCGTGAGGGAGCAGATTTCGAAAACAATCTCTTTTATACTTTTATTCTGATAGCCTTTCTCGCGCTGCTGGATGAAATAGGCGTTTTCTGCCACGCGGGTCATGTCGTGGATGATGCGGATCCTGTGCTTTCTGGTATAGGAGCGGAGATCTTTCAGGTTTTTCATGCTCACCGGCTGACCCCCCGCCATATTAACGGTGGTGGCTATGCTAACATAAGGTATTTTCTTGGCTCCGTATTTTTTTACCAGTTTGTCGAGCTTCTCCAGATCCACATTGCCTTTAAAGGGATGCAGGCTGTGCGGGTCGTGCGCCTCGTCGATGATGATGTCGGCGAAAGTGCCGCCGGCGAGTTCCTGGTGGAGACGCGTGGTGGTAAAGTACATGTTACCGGGTACGATGTCCCCCTTTTTAATCAGTACTTTCGAAAGGATGTTTTCGGCGCCCCGGCCCTGGTGTGTGGGGATCAGGTATTTGTATCCGTAGTATTTTCTGACGGCATTCTCAAAGTTGTAGTAATTGCGGCTCCCGGCATAGGCTTCATCCCCGCGCATCATTCCCGCCCACTGACGGTCGCTCATGGCAGAGGTGCCGCTGTCGGTGAGCAGATCGATGTAAACATCTTCTGACTTCAGGAGAAAGGTATTGTAACCGGCATCCCGGATGGCTTTTTTTCTTTGTGTAGCGGTGGTCATCTTTAAAAGTTCCACCATTTTCATTTTATACGGTTCCGCCCAGGATCTTTTTGTCATTTTCATAGCGGGGTAAAAGTAGACCTTGGCTGCCGGCAGACAAATGACAAAAATCAATAGTGGCTGTGACGCAGGTTTAATGTCATGAAGATGACATCCCTGTGACCATAAAAAACAAGACGACAGCAGGCCTGTAAAACAAAAAAAGGCCTTCGTCAGGAAGGCCTTTCTCGGGAAACCGGATGATGTTATTTTACCCGTTCCACATACTCACCGGTGCGGGTATCCACTTTTACCTTATCGCCTTCATTCACGAAGAGGGGTACACTCACCGTTGCACCGTTGTCAAGCGTGGCCGGTTTCAGGGTGTTGGTGGCCGTATCGCCTTTCAGGCCCGGCTCACAGTAGCTGATCACCAGTTCCACAAAGGTGGGAGGCTCGGCAAGAATTACATTTTCATTTTCGAACGAAACTTTTACTTCCATGCCTTCTTTCAAAAAGCGGAAGGACTCACCAAAAAGCTCTTTTGGAACAGGAACCTGTTCAAAGCTTTCCTTGTCCATGCAGATGAGGAAGTCGCCGTCATTGTAAAGGAATTCCATCAGTTTATATTCCACACGTGCGATCTCCACTTCCTCGCCGGAGCGGAAGCGGTTTTCGACGGTCTTTCCGGTTTTGAGATTACGCATTTTACCCTGGTAAAAAGCACGCAGGTTACCTGGGGTGCGGTGCTGCCACTCCACCACCTGGCAGAGTTCCCCGTTGTACCGCAGAACGGTACCTACTGATACATCGCCTGTATTTGCCATCTGAATGTTTTTGTTTGATTGAGAAATTAAATGGAATGAAGAAGGCAGAGTAAATACCCTGCCTTCCTTTTCTTCTTCATCATGAATTACCCTTCAACTACTTCGAAGTTCAGTTTCGCGCGGATGTCGCGGTGGATAATGACTTCGGCTGTGTAGCTTCCGGTTTTCTTGATATGTTCTTCCGGCATCACCACCTGCTTTTTCTCAATGGCATAACCCATGGATTTGAGTTTGTCAACGAGTTGCTGTGAGGTGACGGAACCGAAGAGTTTGCCGTTTTCTCCCACTTTGGCGCCAATGGAAAGCGTAACACCTTCCAGGGCGGCAGCCAGTTTGTCGGCATCCATGCGAAGCTTGGATACCTTGTGGGCACGCTGCTTGATTACTTCAGCGTGGATCTTTTTATTGGTGTCATTGGCGATTACCGCCATCCCGCGGGGGATCAGGTAATTGCGACCGTAACCGTTACGCACTTTCACGATATCGTCAGCGTAGCCAAGGTTCTTTACGTCTTGTTTGAGAATGATTTCCATGGTTTACCTCCTTCGCTTATTTTAACAAATCGGTTACGTACGGCATCAGGGCGATGTGGCGTGCACGCTTGACAGCCTGTCCCACTTTTCGCTGAAATTTCAGCGAAGTGCCGGTCAGACGGCGTGGCAGCAGTTTGCCCTGTTCGTTTACAAACTTGGTCAGAAAGGTGGCATCTTTGTAGTCAATGTACTTGATGCCCATTTTCTTGAAACGGCAGTATTTCTTTTTGTTAACCTCCACTGCCGGGGGATTCAGGAAGCGGATGTTGCCCGCTGTGTTTGATGTTGTCGACATGCTTTGGTTTTTTTAGTTAACTGCTTCTTCTTGTTTCTTCTGGGCTGCATTTTTACGCTTTCTCTCGTTGTAGGCAACGGCATGCTTGTCAAGAGCAATGGTGAGGAAACGCATAATACGCTCATCCCTTTTGTATTCAATTTCCAGCTTCGCTACGAGCGTAGGATCTGCCTGGAATTCGAACAAGAAGTAGAAACCTGTGTTCTTCTTCTGAATAGGGTAAGCCAGTTTGCGTAATCCCCAATTGTTCTCATGAACAATTATGGCACCGTTGTCGGCGAGGAATTTACGATACTTTGCAACCGCTTCATCTACCTGCTCCTGAAGCAATACGGGAGTAAGGATGAGTACGGTTTCATACTGTTTTTTCATGTTAAACTGGTTTTTCCTTTTTAGAGGACTGCAAAATTACGAAAAAGAGCCAAATCAGCCTATAGAGGGGGTAAAAATATTTAAGTCCGTGCAAGCTGTTGAAAAACAGCACTTTGGTGCACCTTGCCAACTCTGGTTCTCACTGGCTTCCAAGGGTGCTCTTAAAACAGCTTTTTAACCGGAGTGAGCCAAAAACCTGTTTACTCGTAGCGTAAGGCTTCGATGGGATCCAGGTTGGAGGCTTTGATGGCCGGGTAAATACCGGACAGGAGACCCACGCCAAAGCAAAGACCCACCCCGAGTAAAATCCAGTTCCAGGGGACAATAAACGCCCCACCCATGGCCATGCTGATGGCGTTCCCGATCAGGATCCCCAGCAGGATGCCGGTTAACCCTCCCAGTTGGCAGATGACCACGGCCTCGGTAAGAAATTGACGGCGGATGGTGGCCCTTGTGGCGCCGAGCGATTTGCGGATACCGATTTCACGGGTGCGTTCCGTCACTGAAACCAGCATGATGTTCATCAGGCCGATGGAGGCTCCCAACAGGGTGATAAATCCGATGATGGTGGCCGACATGGTAACAGTGCTGAGCGAATCGATCACCATACCCGCCAGGCTGTCACTCTGGGTGATTTCGAAGCTATTGTCCTGGCCGGTACGGTCTTTACGGATGTTTCGCATCACCCCCGTGGCTTCGCCCGTGGCAGGTTCAAGGTCCGCAATATTGTTCAGTTTAACCGTCGTGGAGTAGGTGGTGTTTTCAGTGGCAAAATCCTGTTTTACGTTGAGCAGGGGAATCAGGCAGATTTTATCACCTCCCATGCTCATGCTGGAGCCTTTCTCTTTCAAGGTGCCGATGACACGGTATTTCGCAGCTCCGATGTTCACGATGCGGTCAACCGCCCTGGTTTTTGGAAAGAGTTTATCCACCAGTTCTTTCCCGAGAAGGCAAACATGGGTGCCTTCCGACAGGTCGTGCGGGTTGAAATTGCGGCCTTCACTAATCGCGTACCCTGAAACTTCGAGGTAATTGCCGTCAACGCCCATCACGGTGATGTTGGGATTGGATTTGATGCCTTCAAACTTTACCGTTCCGATCATGGTGGCCATGGCCGATACCGAAACGATAGCAGGGTACTGAAAACGCTCTGCGAAGGCGGTGGCCTGCTGGTACGTGATCTTAGGGTGTCGTTTTGCCCTTTTGGATTTTCCACCCATGTGAATATTCATCCCCGAATTTCGGATGGTGAAGGAGTTGGAACCCATGCTTGAAAAACTATCGTTGATGGAGCCTTTCAGCGCGTCGATGGATGTCAGGATGCCCACCAGGGCCATGATTCCAAAGGCGATGATCAGGATGGTGAGCACCGTTCTCAGCATCTGGCTTCGGATAGCGGTCAGCGCAATTTTTATGTTCTCCCGGGTGGTCATGGCTCAAAAATACCGATGTTGCAAGGATTTTAAGCGATTTTATGAAGAAGCGATTAAAAAATTGACTATAAAGTACTAAATTGCATCCCAAAGCCGTATCATTGCGTATAGATAAATCTTAACAAGCATATCCCCCATGAAAAAAATCTTCCTTGCAGCCGCGTTCGTAACACTCTGTTCCGTAGGCTCAGCCATCGCTCAAACAGGTGTGAATTCTGAAAAGGCTGCTGTAACAACCGATGTACAGCAAAAAGAAACGGCAAAGCCGGCGGCCAAAGCTTCCTGCTGCTCTAAAAAGAGCACTGCCGATGCCAAATCCTGCTCTTCCAAAGAAGAGAAGGCTGCCGGTAAATCCTCCTGCTGCCAGAAAGGTGGACACGGACACGCCGATGCGAAAGCCGAAGGCACCGAAGAAAAGCAAAAGAACTAATCAGCTCCTGCTGATGAACAAAGCCTCCGCCAGCGGAGGCTTTCGTTTTTTCAGATACAGGTCAGGTGCTGAAAGGAAAGCATCCATACGTCCGGAAGATACATCTTGTGCTTTTCCACCTTGAAACGGCTCACCGGGTCCAGGTTTAAGGTGTACGATACGCTACAATCCGGAACATCTAAAGGTGCTCCAGCAGCCCCCTGAGCGAGGTGATGGTGATGACCGGCGCATCGTGCTTCATGCTTCCCGAAGGTGCATAATGTACAGCTTGTAGTCCCGCATTGAGTGCGCCAAAAACATCGGTTTGAAAGGTATCCCCGATCATCATACAGTTCCCGGCGCTGGCGGCGCCGGCAATTTGCAGGGCATGATGAAAGATTTTCGGATCGGGTTTGTGTACCCCTACTTCTTCGGAGATAATCACATGGTCGAAGTAACCTGCAATGCCCGATTCCCTGAGTTTGATGTGTTGTGTTTCACTGAACCCGTTGGTGATGATATTCAGCCGGTAATCAGGGTGCAAGGAGTCCAGTAGTTCCTTTGTACCTGGAATCAGGTGCTTTTTAAAGGGTGTTCTTTTTACAAAACGATCGGCGATTTCATTGGCCATACGGTCATCGTCGATGTTAAAATCTTTAAGGGTTAAAAGAAAGCGGTGTGTGCGCACGGCTTCTCTTCCCACCTTGTTCTCCGCATACAATCCCCAAAGCCTTTCGTTATGGGCTTTGTATTTGCCGTGAAATACATCAAAATCCGGAATACCCTTCCGGCAAAGTTCCAGTTCTTCAAATATTTCGGATAAACTCTCTTCCGCGTTCCGGTCGGTATCCCATAAGGTATGGTCCAGGTCGAAAAAAAGATGGCTGTATTTTTTCATGGGATCACCTGGTCTTTGAGGTCTTTTACACTCGTGACATGCAGAATCTCAAACACCGTAGTCATGGCCAGCGACCAGAAAAGAATGGAGAAGAACATGTAGAGAATGATTTTCTTTTTATTGCTTTCGAGAAGATTGGCCAGGATGGTGCCGATGGGAATAGAGAGCAACACCGGGGTGATGATGGCAATGCCGGTCAGGCCGTATTTCTTCCAGACTTTTACCACCCGGCGGTTGCGTTTGGTGAAAATCCTGCGGCTTCTTGCCTTTTTGTCGATGTACTCATAGTGCACTTCCAGGTTTCCTTCCACATCGGCTACGGGTTCCGAAAAGGTGGCTTTCTTCTGAAAAAGTTTTTTGATTTTCATGTACAGCCAGTGTTCCGCCATAAAAAAAGGTCTGGATAGAAAGGTAAAAATGATCACCCCCAGTACTCCGCCGATGACACAGTACAGTACGGTTTCAAAGAAAGTGAAGTCATAGCGCTGGTCGTAATAGGCAAAGGGCGGCCCGGCAACGAACTTCACGCTGCTGAGCAGAATCACCTGTACGATTTTCCAGAATTCGTTCATGCCCTTTTAAGGTTTGGCCTGTTAATTACTCGCTGTCCTGCAGGTAGAAAATACCGGGATGCACAGCAGCATCCTGCTTTCGGCTCCGGGGGTTGGCAGGCTTTATTCTTTCTCCCCGTAGGCGAGGTCGCCCGCATCACCCAGTCCGGGTACGATGTAAGCCTGGGCCGTCAGCTCCTCGTCAATGGCACCGATCCAGATGTCGACTTCAGCAGGCATGTGTCGCTTCACATATTCCACACCCTGGCTGCTTCCAAGGGCAGCCACAATGTGGGTATGTCTTGGTTTCCCGCGCTCCATCAGGGCTTTGTAGGTGGTGACAATGGAAGAGCCGGTGGCCAGCATGGGGTCGGCAAGGATGAGAATTCGGTTGCTGAGCGGAGGGCTGCTCACATATTCAAGACGGATGTCAAATGAGCCGTCTTTGTGATGCTTGCGGTAGGCTGATATGAATGCATTGTCGGCATGATCAAAATAATTGAGGATACCCTGGTGAAGCGGAAGCCCTGCCCGCAGGATGGTACCTACCACCGGTAACTCGGCCGGTACCGATACATTGGCAATGCCCAAAGGCGTGGTCACCTCGCGGATTTCATAGGGTAGCCGTTTGCTGATTTCCAGGGCGGCAATTTCGCCGATACGTTCCAGGTTTCTGCGGAAACGCATGCGGTCGTTTTGAATTTCAACATTCCGTAGTTCTGCAATGAACTGGTTGATGATGGAGTTGTTTTCGCTCAGTAAATGGATCATAATGTTCAGATGTATAAGCCGCCGTTTACATGCAGGATTTGTCCGGTGGTGAAAGAGGCATTTTCGCTGGAAAGATAATGAACGGCTTCCGCCAGTTCGTCGGCATGTCCGAGCCTTGATGCGGGGGTGTGTTTCTTCAGGTCTTCCCGTAGGCTTTCGTCTACCGAGCTGATCATGCCTGCGTCGAAGTAGCCCGGTGCGATGCAGTTTACGGTAATGCCAAACCGTGATAGTTCCACCGCCTGGGCACGGGTAAGGCCCTCGAGGGCGGCTTTGGCTGCAGCGTACGCGGAAGTCCCGGCCAGCGGCCGGTGTGCCACCACCGAGGAAATGTACAGGATCCGTCCGTTTCCCGATTCGCGCAACAAGGGAATACAGTGTTTGCTGACCAGCCAGGGCGCGGTGGTGTTGACGGCGAACACGTCCTGCCACTGGCTGAGGGATTGCTTCCAGCTCAGCCCGCTGAAGGGGATGCCGGCATTGTTTACCAGTACATCCAGCCGTCCGAATTCCTGCCGGGTTTGTTCTGCCATGGCCGAAATTTCGTTTTCTTCACGGAGATCGGCCTGCACGAGCACATGCGGTGCGCCGGCGGGGAGCAGACTGTTGCGCAAGGCCTCCGCCTCTTCCCGGTTTTTATAGTAATGCAAAGCCAGCCGGTAGCCGGAAGCTGCCAGCCTGGCAGCCATCGCCTTGCCCAATCCTCCCGAGGCTCCTGTTATCAATGCAATTCTCGACATGGTATCAGCGCTTCAGCCAGCGCAGGGCTTTCGGTAACCTGTTGATGCGAAGATGTAAATATACGCAATCGGTGCTTCCGTAACTTTGATAGAAACGGGCAACGCTTTTTACCGATGAGCCTCCGAAGTCCAGCACGAGGTCCTGGCCGGCATGCGATCGGATAAAACGATCAAAGAGAAAATGCATGGCTCCGCATTTTTTTCCATCCGGAGAGGAAAACCCCTTAAGGTAAAGCCAGCGGTCTCTGCAACGCAGTAAAAAAGCTCCCGCAAGCACTGTTCCGTCCGGAGCCTGTACGGCAAGACATTGGGTGCTGGTATGGCGTCCGGCCTCTTTCATGAGGCGTTTCAGAACATGAAAGTCCGCATCGCTGAATTCTTCCCGCTTTTCCTTTTGATGGACCATGAACTGATCCACTACAAAATCAGGGTTGTAGTCGGGGCGAAGGCTCAGGTTTTTTCTTTCGGCTTTCTTCAGGTTGCGGATCAGGTTTTCATGATAACGGTCATGAATGTCCGTATAACTGTCGCTGAGCCGCAACTCCTGGTACTGCTTTTCTTCACTTTTGGCATCGTCTGGAATTTCATGGTGCGACGAATGCAGACAGAAATCGGCGTATTTGTAGTCGGACGGTATGGCATCCAGGAAAAGCCTTCGTTGGGAGGCATCGCTTCCTTTCCGTGCAATCAGGCCGGAATGCCGGGTGAAATAAGGCTGGTACAGGTATTCAATGCCGAATTTTGATCGGCAGGCGAGGGGGAACACGGCTTCGTATTCGCCCTCAACCAGGGCGAGCCATTGTTCGGCACAGGTGTCGAGGTACCAGCTGTAGAAGAAAGCCTGACCGTCCGGGCTGCTGCTGATGCACTCGTCCCATCGGAAAGCGTCGATTTCTTTTCGCTGCAAAAGTCTGATCATGATTGGCCGGTTTTTAATTCACGGAAAGTGATGAACGGATGCTTGTTTTTCACGGCAGCAATGAACCGTTCCAGCGTTGCCAGTCCGTAACGGGAGAGCGCTTTGGGATGACCAATGATGACCATGTGCTCATGACCTGCCCGGATTTGCTGCCGTAAGGCCCGCCAGAGCAAGCTGGCGTTGTAGCCGTCCACCGATACAGTGTTGTGTGTCCAGCGCGTGAGGAGGCGGAAACGCTGTCCTGGAGCAGGAACGGGTATGCCATCTCCCAGCGGTTTGTGCCGGTAGGGGTTTAAACGTCCAAGTAAAAAGAGTCTCCAGTAGAAGAGCGGGGAGTTGAAAATGGAACTGATCGGAATTTCGGTGAAGGGCCCGTCCTGTTTTTCAATGCAGGGATCCTCGTCAAATGGCCAGCTTCCCTTCAAGGGCACGCCCCTGAAATCATAGCGGTACAACTCAGATTCATAATGACCGTTCGGAAAGACACTGCTGTCGATGCGTATGCCGGCTCTCCAAAGCGGAGCCCGCAAGCGTTGAAAGGGCTGTATGCACCAGCCTCCGGCCCGGAACGCCGTGATTTTCCCCACGTCGGTGAAAACTTCCAGTTTGTCCTTGTAGCGTTGAACAATCTCTTCAATTTCCGCATCGCTGAAGTCATCCAGTTTATACCGGTTTGTTACACAAATCCACCTGGTGCCATCGTAGTAGCTGTCTTCCCAATGCGGGTGTATGTGCAGTTGCAGGTCATGGCCATTTTTAGAAAGGAGGTGGAGCTGGTCACACACGGCCAGGTAGTCTTTTTCCAGAGCGGGATGCCGCTTTCTTTCTGCTTCCAGGCGAATCAGAAAACCGACGTCTACAAACTGGCAGAGGCGTACTCCCTGCCTTTCCGCCATCTCCATCAGCATGCGCGTAGGACCCAGCATGCATTTTTCCACGGTGCCTGTATGGTCCCCGAAGTAAAGTTCGTAATCGAAAGTGAGGAGGATTTGCATCAGGCCAGTTGATTTTTATTGCCGTACGGCGTATACATGGTGACCCCATGTTCCCGGTAATAGCGCAGCATGACTTCCAGCATTTTATGGGCGTCAATCAGCATGGAGGCGGCCTGTCCGATGCAGCCGTTTTTCAGTGCGCCTTCCTTTTCAAAGATTGGCTTCAGGGCATCGCAATTGCGTCTGGCGGAGTACTGGGGGTTGTGCACTTTTGTTTTCATGCTGTGCCGCTTTCCGCGTTCATCGATCAGTACGGCTTCGTAAATTTTTTCATCGTATACAGGGTAGCGGAAATCCACGGCGTCTTCAAGCGTATGCAAACTCGTTCCGGCCCCGTTGAGTGTGGTGCCCAGCATCAGGATCTTTCCACGTCTTTCGGCGAGTTTCCTGAACGGAGAAGCTTCATCGTAAGGGGTAATTCTTCCAAAATGGGATGCTGTAAAAAATCCGGCCAGCGGTCCTGCCGCGCACACCGCATCGGTGGGGTGCAGGCTTCTTTTTACACCCGGCATTTTCCGGAATGTCTCCGAAATGATTCCCATGGCCGAAGGGGTGTTTCTCACATCAAATACAGGTTCTGATTCCAGGTAGTCTTTGTTTCTGCCTGCCGCCGGAAAGGAGGGCATGAGCAGCGTTCCTTCCGGACCAAGCACATGCATAAGGCTCCTGATCACGGTTTCACTACCGCCTTGTACATACCCTATTTTGCTGAGGCTGCTGTGGACGAGCAAAGCATCGCCTTCCCGTATGCCGATGTCACGGAAAGCTTTTTCCAGTGCTGCGGCATCCATTCCTCCCGTAGCGGCCTGCCGTTGCAATTCTTTTCTCCGGAACCTTTTTCTGAGTTGCTTTGCCAGGTGCAGGGCCCATTCCGGGCTGTATTTCAAAAGAAAGCGTTTCATGCCACCGTACTCCTGTTTTGCGGATTTTTGATAGGCAGGTCTTTTACGGCATAGGCTACGATATCCTCGTACACCTGCCGCCATCCTTTCCATTCTTC
>JAEUTF010000190.1 GCA_016788185.1 Bacteroidia bacterium
TAAGCTCCAATCTTTTTAAACGGCAGCAAACGCTCATCATCCGACTATTTATTATTCAACGCCAATTTTTAATTGGGGCGGGGACAGAGCCCTCCCCCGATTTTGTGTTTCAATAAAGTCATACTTTCAAATCTCTATCTCGAGCAAAATGCGTTTTAAACGAATACAAACGTTTATTCTCCGGCTATCTGTTTTCCATTACTTAAGTTTATTCCGGGGCGGGGATAGCGTCCCCCTTTTTTTGAGAAAGGTTTAAATAAATTATTTAACACAGGAAATAAACCGCTATTAAACGGATACAGCCGATTCCAGGACGACTAACTGTTTTCAACATTATAAATTTTAATGGGGCGGCAGCGAAAGCTTACCTCTCAGCATTCGGAAAACTGGAGTAGACGCAAACAAAATAGATTCTGACACAACAGCAGAATAATATTGTAAAGATCAATGAAAAAGCCCTGAACCAAGATGCTTTAGATCGCCTTAGTCCAAAGCAAATTGCGGAACTTTCTAAATGAATTTAAAAGTTGACAAGATAAATTCATTTGCACTTTACTAATAGAAGAAACTGAATTAATATCTTCGATATTTCATACCATACACCTCAATTTTATCGAGCAAATTAAACCTATATTTTCTAATGAATAATTGAATCATGATTGCAGGTATCAATGTAATTAAAGCACCAAGACGTAAGTTTTTTATTTCGAAATGTTGTGAAGTACCAATTTGATCACTTAGTACATATAGGATAAAAAAAAGTAACACTGAAAGAAGAAGATAAAACAAGTATTTACGCAAAAGAGATATTTTGTATTTCCTCATGTAGATGTAATAACTTGAAATTGGCAAAAAGAAAAGTATCGATAATATCCCATTTCTAAATAATGTTAATCCTAAGATGGCACCAATCAGAAATGAATAAACATTAATCAGGCTTAGTCTGCTGATCCATAATTCCCACAAAATAAACAGTGAACCACCAAAACATACTAACCCAAGGAAAATAAATACAATTGCGTTGGTATGAACATCAGATTGGATATTCCATGCATAATTGACCCTTAGAACTTGTGGGGCATTTTTCCCATGCAGTATTTTAAAGTTACTGTAAATGGTAAAGATGCTTACGATAAAAAAAAACAAGCAGAAAATTATTGCTGTGGAGTCTTCTTGTGGAATCTGACTGTTCATATCAAATTTTGGCTGTTATTTATCAGGTGTTGATTTCGGAATTGTTTCATAAAAAATCCTTTATCGAGAAAGTAAGCAATATTGTGTTTTTGTACCCAAACGGCGAAAACATTCAAAATAAATTGACAATACCGGAATATCAAATTTCATGGAAGTATCCAATTGAAAAATTTTAGCGGATCGGTATGTCAAATTTGCAGGTACAAATTTGAACAATTGCAATGTGTCTTTTTTGGTTATTTCCCACTTTGGAATGCAAGTATTTTCAATAAAGTAGTTCTGTAACTGTGGCACCTCAATCGGTAAAATGCCGAATATATATTCTTTTGATTCATTCAGGGACACAATTACAGAACCGAGAGGTGCTACATAAAGGAGATCTTTCATTTTTGTTTTTCCTCAAAGGTAAACCTGATAAATGCTATTTAAACAACATACTGAAAAATAATTCGACTGGTCACAAAAATGCGAATGCGACGTCTTAATAAAGAGTGCATTTACTTGTATATCAATCAGATACAATAATTTTAAATAGGTTAGATTTTGTGGATACGAGCCAATTTATTCTATATCGGCCTTCTTATAAATTTATTGCTCCGTTCTATTAATTACCTTAAATACTGAATCAAGTAAAAATCTATTGTCGTATGAAATTACGCCTCCGTATGCGTTTTTTGCCCGATATTTTAGCCGTATTGCATAGAGATTACTTTGTTTCTTTACAATCGTCAAACTATCTACTAACTTCTCAAGTTCTTTATCCATCGCTTCAAAACCCGATAGTGGATTTTGCTGATTCTTTTCCATCATACCATTAAGCTTATTAATTGCATTGTAAAGATAAATAGTATCGTTTTCAACTAATTCCCCCCACGCAACCTCCTCAAAGCTATTCGGGTCATTTAATCTCTTCCTTAAAAATTCTCTGACTGAATCCTTAGCAATTTCGACAATTTGTTTTTCGCTTTTCTGTTCCAGTTCTGAAAATTCAACTTTAGGATTACTACAGCCAGCAATTAATATCAGAACGAGTAAAAGTCTTTTCATACTCAGAAGATTTTATTGAAGTTTAAAAGTAACAGGATTCTTTAAGTTAACAACATTCAACTTCGCTAGCTTCAGCTTAGGGAATTGCAAAATGATGCGGATACTTAATTGTGTCTTGAAGGTTTGAGTTTTTTGTTTGTTAGGCAAAATAAAGTATGCTTTTATCAATTTTTGTCCAAATAAAAAAGGGTTACTGTCGCTTTCGACTGTAACCCTTTGATTTTGATGTGGGAGCAACAGGGTTCGAACCTGTGACCCTCTGCTTGTAAGGCAGATGCTCTGAACCAGCTGAGCTATGCTCCCAATTTTTTATGGGACTGCAAAGATATAACCGGAAAGTTTATTCCCCAAATTAAATTGAAATTTTGACGTAATGCCTGAATGTCAATATTTTAACATAGCAATACAACCCTCCAACCCCGGGAAATAACAAGTGTGGCCCTGTGAGTAGAATCTTGTGTGGTTCCCCTCAAACCAAGCCATCGGAAAGCAAACTCCAGGATTAAAAACAATGGTAAAAGTGCCGGGAAAACAAGGTTGGACAACTCTCCCGGCTTGTGGGGGATTTGGTAACCTGAAATAGCGTCGGAAATTTCCGATTAAGGCGAATAACATGCCATAAGCTATCCGGATAGGTACAAAACACCCGCAAAAGAGCTGAATTAAATGCCTATTGAAAGAAGCAGGAATGATTCTTACCGTGCAAAACAGCGGAGTATAATTCATGATCCTTCTCATCCTTCATCACAAACTGTGCTTTTAATCTTATCTTACAGTTTTCCATGTAATCTGCTTGGAATATTAAATCAAGAACTATGTTTTACTTGTTAATCATTCCGCAATCCTGAAACTATATATCAAATACATGGTCAGCCACCGTTGCAAAATGGTCGTGAAAGAGGAACTTCAAAAACTTGGCCTCCACCCCTATCATGTTGAATTGGGCGCTGTTAACCTTCCTGGAGAATTGTCGGATGATCAAAAAAAACAAATTGCAGAAGCCTTGAAGCGTACCGGGCTTGAACTTTTGGAAGACCGGAGGTCCATCCTCATTGAAAAGATCAAAAGCACTATCATCGAAATGATACACTTGTCAGAAGATCAGCCTAAAATCAATTTTTCCGTTTACCTGAGCGACAAACTGAATTACGATTATACATACCTCTCCAACCTTTTTTCAGAATCCGAAGGCACGACCATCGAACGCTATATCCTGTTGCATAAAATTGAAAAGGTAAAGGAACTGATCATTTACGGTGAACTCAACTTCACGGAAATCGCCTTCAGACTGCACTACAGCAGCGTAGCTCATCTCTCTAATCAATTCAAAAAGATTACCGGTCTGACTCCTTCCTTTTTCAGGTCGCTCAAACACAAAAGGCGGAATCAACTGGAAAATGTGTGAATCATGTAAACTTCTCCATTTATTCTGTAAGGAGATCGGATGTTGATCACCGCACCTTTGCAGGGTAACAATTCCGTTACCACAAATAATTTTTATCATGACAGAAAAAACCACTTCGGAAACTCCCGTTCTAGGCAACTGGAGCGACCAGAAAAACAAGCTCAAAGCAAAATTTTCCACGTTAACAGACGCCGATCTTCATTTTGAAGAGGGGAAAAAAGATGAAATGCTCAATAAAGTCCAGATTAAACTTGGAAAGACCAAGGAGCAGCTGGCGCAAATCATTTCAACCCTTTAGCCTGAACAAACCTGAAGAGAACCGCCGTTTCATCAAAAAATAATCTTTGAGCCACGTTTCCGGCGCCACGCTCATCAGGTCACCTAGTAGAAAGAGGCTGTCACGAATTTCTGCGGCAGCCTCTTTATCTTCCAATAACAAAAACCGATATGCACTTAATTCCTATACTCTTTACCATTACTGTACTTTCCACCTTCCTGCTCTGGCTGTTTATTGCAATCATCAACAGCTTCCGTTCTGTCGTCATGGCCAGGAAATTTCCTGTGGAAGGATGAACGTTGCCGGATACCCGTACGATCATCAGAAGAGAGGGACAGGATTCTTCATCCGCCTTTCCCTTCCCTGCATCGGCTTTTCCCCTTCTTCATTTACACCTGCTCTACATGCTATCATCCCTGATTACCAGAATTAAAAATTATTTGTGCAGCCAATTCGGTCACCGCTGGCGATATAAAGATTATTCCAATTACATCAAAAGTACAGGTGAAAAATACGAATTCACCGCTTCCAGGTCCTGCAAACGTTGTGGGCAACATGCTTATTTCTACGAAATCTGGAAAAATGAAATGAAGTCCAAACTGGATTACGAAAACTCTTACCATTCTTCCGGGCAAATCTCTATCCATGGAATTCTTTATACATAAATTGCCGAACGAGTATCGCAAGGCTTGACATTTCAGCCATTCTTTCTATTCGACACCGGTCTGTACAGGTGTCTTGCTGCCCCATCATTCAAGAACACCTGCCGGTTGAATTTTCAGCGAAAGGTTACCTTTTAACAGATGGCGTATAAAGGTGAAAGCCACCGCCTATATCCAACGCTTACGTTCATTTTAAAACTCTAAAAAATGCGTACGCTCCTCTGGATCGGGCTGGGATTTTCCCTGCTGATCGCTTCCTGCGGAAGTAAAAATCAAAATTCCGGGTCTGCTGAATCGGTGACTTCGGTCCCTGCCGCACTTCCCGTTTCATCCGACGCCGGCTCCACTGCCTTTCCTGAACCGGATCAAAAATTAATCCGTCAGGCTCATCTGAGGTTGCAGGCCGACACCCTGAAACGGATGCGTATGATCCTGAATCAACTCCTGCTGAGGCACAAGGCCTTCATTGCGAATGAAAACGAACAGCACTACTCGGGTACCAGCGAGAATACCCTGGTAATCCGCATCCCCAATGACCAGTTGAATGCGTTCATCGATGTCCTCTGTGAAAAGGCGAATTTCGTTGAGCGCAGGGAAATCACCTCTGACGATATCGGCATGGAATACATCGACCTGCAGGCGCGTTTGAAAGCCAAGCAGGAAGTGGAAAAACGCTATTTGCAACTTTTGCAACGTGCCGGTAAAATGAGTGAACTGCTGGAGGTAGAAAATCAACTGGGTACCGTGCGGGCAGAAATAGAATCCTTGCAGGGGCGTATCCATTATTTCGACAACAAGGTGGCCTATGCCACGCTGCACCTCAGCCTGTACGAGTTGGTCAGTGCCAAGGACAGTCCGGGACCGGGCTTCGGCAGCCGGGCCTTTGCAGCGTTTCAAAACAGCTTCAAACTTCTTCAGGAAGGCATTTTACTGCTGATCTCTGTCTGGCCCCTGATGCTGATTCCCGGCATCGTCCTGATCATCATCGCAGCCGGAAAACGGAAAAGAGTGGTCCGCTGAACTCAAATAAAAACGACGTGCTCCGGCTTGCTGTAAGCTGAACACGTCGTTTGACTATACCCAATCTTTATTGTTTCTGTATCGTACCGCCCACAGCGCCTTTCTCGTTGCTGAGACGGTAGTGATAAAGTCCTCCCGCCAGAGTGCTCAGGTCCATCCGGATTTCCTGTTCTCCTGCCTGGCGAAGTCCGAGCGGAGCCACAGAAATCAGTTTGCCCATGCTGTCGTAAATCTCCAGTACCAGCTGGCCGCTTTGCTGCAGGTAAACCGGAATAAGCACCGTGCCGCTGGCCGGATTCGGATAGGCATTGGCGGTATAGATGCCTGATGGACTGTTCTCCTGCAGGGCGGTGGCCAGGTCATATTTAATCTGAGCCTGCTGTGCACCGGATTGCAGATCACTCAACTCATCGCCCGCAATGAGCGCAAAGGCCACTACGGCTGAATCGCCGGGTGCCAGTGTAAAGGGACCTGTACCCACCACATCAATTACATCGTTGCCGGTTCCGGCGCCTCCTGAAGTGGGACGGTTGGTAGAGAGCGCCTGGTATTTCTCATTGCTGTCAAATCCGTCAAACATGTTGATGCCGCCAGCTCCGCCGTTGATGTTGTCGATGGCATAGTGGATGAAGGGTGTGGCCGTGAGCACTTTGATGCCGGCATAATACCCGCCGGGATCCGTGCAGAAGGCATATCCCAGTTTCAGCGCGGCATCCTGATCCGCCTTGTTGTTGGCATAGGTTTGAATATCCCAGTCGGAGAACACACCGGCATACAGGTTGTTCAGCGTGCCGGTTCCGTTGTTGCGGAGGGTGTATTCGAAAATGTGAAACTTGGAAAACGGCGCCAGGGTCCAGGACAGGCTGCGGTGATCCACCAGCAGGTTCATCGGACTCGGATTGCTGGCATCGCTGAAACGTCCGTAGGTATCGAAATCCGACCAGATTCCGGGATCGTTCTTCTGGATCGTCACGACCGGCAGAAAATCATCATCGGTGACAGTAGCGCCGCGTACATTGTCCGCTACATTACCCGCGATACCGGCCATAAATCCTGCCTCATACGTTAAGGTACCATCGCTGTTGTAATTAAAACCAAGCCCTTCGGCCTGGGATTCGGCATTGTAACACAAACGGCCTTTGCTGGTGTTGGTGGTGAACACATCGTTGATGGTGATGTTGAGGTAATCTACATTGACCGTTTCGGTAAAGAGCTGGAAGTCGTTGTAAGTACCGTCCTGGAAGGTAAGTTTAAAAGCAATGGGTGTATTTTGCGGTGCATTGGCGTTAATTTTCACCGTGAAGGGATCCGCCGTATTGGTGCTGGTGGCCAGGGTAGCCAGTGCACCGATGGTGGTACTTCCGTCCAGAATGGTGACGTACGGTGAAGTACTGGTCAGTGTAACCACCAGGTTCAAGGTGGGTGAAAGGTAATTGACGAAATCACCAACGATCCGCATGGTATCGTTTACGACCAGGATGTTGTCGTTGTTATCGGTAACCACACGGTTGTTCATGCGGATGGATGGACCGGATAGGGTCAGCGCATTCAGCAGGTTGATCCTTCCTGTACCCAATTGATTCTGGTAGGAGGCATTGGAAGGGAGATTGTAAATATTATCGGCGGTTACACGCAGCTGCTCTCCCACCTGCAAGGCATTGTAGGAGGGAAAATACGACTTGATGATGGCTGCACATCCTGCCGCTACCGGCGATGCCATGGAGGTACCGCTCTGCAAGGCATAGGTGTTGTCGTGCTGTGCGGAGAAGATGCCGGAACCCGGTGCGCATACATCCACATACGATCCAAAGTTGGAAAAACTGGATTTGGCATCACTGCTGCTGGTGGAGGCGATGCAAAGAATGTTGTTGTAAGCGGCCGGATAGAAAAAGGTGTTGGTGCTGTTGTTCCCCGCGGCGGCAATCACCAGGCTGTTTTTGTTGAAGGTGGCATAGTCCACTATGTTCTGGCCCAGTGAGCTTCCGCCGGCACCGCCCCAGGAGCAGTTGATAATCTGGCAACCGGCATCCGCCGCATACACGATGCCTTCGTAAGCTTTTGTAAGGGCACCACTGGCATCAGAAATTTTTACCGGAAGGAATTTACAGTAAAAGCCGGGTGAAGCAACCCCGGTGTTGTTGTCGGTCACGGCAGCGGCACATCCGGAAACGTGTGAACCGTGGGCGCTGGCATTGACCTGCGGCCAGTTGTCATTCTCCCCTATATCCCAGCCCTGGAAATTGTCGGTAAAACCATCCGCATCGTCATCCACACCGTTCACCGGATCGCTGTAATTGTATTTGATGTTGCTTTCAAGATCAGGATGGTCAAGATCCGTTCCGGTATCCGTGATGCCTATAACGGTATTGGTATCCCCCTTGTGGATATCCCAGGCGTCATAGGCATTGATCTTGCTGAGGAAATACTGCAGCCCGGTCTGGGGGTCATTGGGAGTGTATTGCGTGCGGGGAATAAATTTGGGCTCGGCATACATGAACAAACCCGTACCCAGGAAGGAATTGATGGTTTTTACCAGGTCGGCATTGGCAGAAAAGTGCAATTCATAAATGAGGCTCAGGTCCACCAGCTTCTGTCCGCGCTCGTTGTATTCGGTGGTGGGAGCCTGATGACGCGGGAACATCCTGAAAAGCTGAACCGCTCCCAGGTTAGCCGTAATCTTTTGAAATGGAGTCGCTGAAATGTTGTTCTCCGCGCAGAGGGAACGGTATTCGGGCTTCACCTTGAATACAATGCAGCGATCCATGTAGTCGGACGGACTTACACCGGAGGGTATCCGGTAAGCCGGACCGTTTCCGGTCGTTCCGGCATGAAGGAAGAAGGGCGTAACGCTCAATAGCGCTGCCAGGAAGAGTAATCGTTTGTTCATTGGGTTTGGAAGAAATTGTGTGGATACGAATTTAAGACGATTCGCGCAATTTAACAGGGCCAGGAAAGGGAATTCATGAGAATCACAGTTAAGTGATATTGAAACTTAGAATTGCCATCTGATTTGTGCTTTCAGCTCCTCTTTCTTTTGACTTTCATCCGCCCCTTCCACGGAACGGATAATACTGGTACTGAAGCGGAACCAAATGTCCAGGCCCTTCCCCAGCCGATGCCTGCAGAGGAGATAATAGCGAATGCCCTTTCCGGAATAGGCAGGCAAACTGAAGGAGCCGGCCATGTCCTGCTCATAGGTGTAGATTCTGGCCTCATAATCCTCTGTATGGAATACCGCCCAACGGAGTGAAATACTGTAGGGCTTTCCGAGGGGCTTGTACCGGGCTTCCTGAAAAAAAAGTATACCCTCCAGAAGCTGTCCTTCCGTGCTGCTTCCCACCCATTCGCACCTGGATTGAAATTCCCAGTTTTTACCCTGCATCCATTGCAGGTTGAAGCGCAGGTTTCTTTTCACGGTCATCAGGGGCATACTGAACCGCTCTGATCCGGCATCTCCGGGCTTTTCCTCCTGCCTGTAACGCAGGTAAGCCTCCGTACTCCTGGAGGGAAGATAGCTGAGCTGGAGCAGGTACTCACTTCCACCGGAGGGTGCAGAACTGGTATAGCGTAGCCAGGGAAACTGAAAGCGGTCGAGATAGGCCTGCATACGCAGCTGCTGATGCAACTGCCACTGGATGCCGCTGTAGAATCCCTGTTCATTCTGTGTTTTGCTGCCTTCCCGGAGTCCGTCGCAGGATATGCATTGGTAGTCCCGGTCGTACCTGCGCAGGTGCAGGCTGATGGTCCATCGCCGGTCGGGCATAAAGAGTGCGCCCAGCACCAGGGCGGTCTGACCTTGCCCGTCGAGGGCCGCCTCCATATAAAGCGTGGCATTGTTCAGCAGGTAACGGCTGGCCCATCCGTAATTCAGAAAGTTCTTTCCCGAAGGATCGAAGCGCTCATAGGGATCGTCACCGGGCCACAGGGCATGATCAAAATGCTGCTGCTGCAGGGTTCCTTCGTTCCGCCAGCGTTCGGATTCCCATTGCAGGTGAAGTCCGGACGACTGATGGCCCAGCAGGGCTTTGTCTTCGATCTCGCCGTAACTGCGGTGCAGGCCGCTGGTTAAAATACTGCTCACCAGCACCGCATCGCTTGTTGTATCAGGCCGGAACAATGAAGCATCCCTGCGCCGATAGGAAAACCAGGCATCCAGGTTCCAGGTTTTCCATTGCAGACTTGCCGCCAGTCCACGGTTAAAGCCATCTTCAGCTGCCGAAGCATAGGGTCGAAAGCCCTGCCCCCGACGATAGGCCTGGCTGACTTCCGCGCTTTTACCCAATGACAAACCGTTCCAGGCCACCAGTCCCTGACCAAACTGAAACTGGTAATCACCGATCAACAGGTTTTTGAGAAAGCGGTTGGGACGGAGGTACACATGCCAGGAGAAAAAATCCATCCGGCCACCTCCCGAAGGGGCATACAAGCGCTCTCCGGCGTCTTTCTCCATCACAAGGCCGGCGCTGAAATAATTGCCCGCCCGCATGCGGTAACGCAGCAGGTGTTGCCAGGGATCTCCGGTATAAAAGGGATACCTTCCGTCATCCCCGAAGCCGGACTTGTCTTGCAGGATCCGACGGCTCCGGAGGAGGACTTCGTGCCGGGAAGCAGAAAGCAGTGCCTGGATCCGGAAATGCTCCTCTACCAGGGGCTTTCCACACACCAGATAAGGACGGATGCGGCGGATAAAGGCGGTGTCAAATGCGTCAATGACCTGTAACTCCTCCGGTACCAGAAACAGGCCGAAGTGTTCGCGGTGCGTTACCAGGGCCTGTGCCTGCACCGGCGTGATGAGGGAGGAAGAGAGCAACTCGCTGATATCCCTGCTGTTCAGATCCAGACGGATGTCTTCCTCCGGATCCGGCATTTCCTCCTGACCGGAAGCGGCCAGCATTTCCTCCTGGGTTTCCACAGCGCTTTCGCTGAGTTGGGGGAGCTGCTGGGCCTGCAGCGGAACGCATGCCAGAAGTAGTAAATAAAAAATAATCTTTCTTCTCATAGCCAAACCCGTTATTACTTCCCGTCCCCTTGCCAGGCGATGCCTGTTCCGGGTGTAAAGCCGAGCACCGGCCTATACGCCGCCGCGGCCGACAAGGTGAAGGATCCCGTGAACAGACTGAAACCAAAAGCGGTCGACAGGGGTCTCCCGCCCATTCCTGCCGTCAGCGCGAAACGGGCATGCGGACGGTACCGGATGGACAGACGCAGGTCCGGCCGGCTGTTTCGCATATGGCTTTCGGCGGTCATGCTGAACAAGGGAGAAAAGCGAAAACGGAGGCCGATGGCGAACGGTCGTTCCTCCCTTTCTGCTGCCGGAAGCAGCGGGATGCCAAACATCACCGCGGCATCCATCACCGCACTCATCGTCACCCTGGCTGCTGCCGTAACGAGATAATCCGAACGGCTGCCATAATTTTCACCTTCTGAAAGATGCCTCCGGGCAGCACGAATCCCGGCTGCAAAATTTTTACCGAAGGAACGGCCAAAAGACAGGCAAAGTTCGCTGCGCCTGAAAAGCGCATAGCCCTTATAACGGTAGCCCACGGAGAAATAAGCAGGAAAGCCCTTTCCCAGTGTAAGGGCCAGGCCGGCTTCATTCAATTCCTGCACCATGAAATGCTGTCCGGCGTAGATCCCTGCCGAAAAGGAGGAGGCAGAGTCCGTCATGGCCGGATTTCCAAAAACAGGCGACCAGGCAGAAAGGGCGAACAAACAGGATTGCCCGCTAGCCGCCTGTTCCGGCACGGCATTAAACTGGGCCGGCGAAGAGTGGGAATAAAAAAGAAAGAGAAACGGCAGGAGCCGCAAGGGGTGATAATAATTCATTGCCAAAATGATTTAGCCTCCTGCAAGAAAAAGGAAAGGCGATGGGATGAAGATACTGGTAACGAGGCCGGGAAAGTTTCCCGGCATGAACGGGTATCAGCCCGTGATGAGGAGATGCTTTACTTTTTTACTTTTTTCCGGGAATTCCCTTTGAACGCCGATGGCTTCTCTATTTTAAGCGCAGCCTCCAGGACTTTCTCCTTCATGGATTCCTTGTAGGCGAGGATGCGCAGCTGCAGTTGCGCATCGGACAAGGACAGCATTTGAGCGGCCAGGATGCCGGCATTCTTCGCCGCGTTGAGCGCTACGGTAGCCACCGGCACTCCGTTGGGCATCTGAAGTATGGACAGGATGGAGTCCCAGCCGTCGATGCTGTTTGAAGATTTTACAGGCACGCCAATCACCGGCAGGTGTGTAACGGAGGCGGTCATACCCGGCAAATGGGCGGCACCGCCGGCGCCGGCAATAATGACCTTGATGCCACGTCCCGCCGCTTCTTTGGCGTAGCTAAACATGCGTTCAGGCGTACGGTGCGCCGAAACAATGCTTATTTCATAGGGCACCTTCAACTGTGTGAGCACTTCGGCGGCCTCTTTCATGACCGGGAGGTCGCTTTCGCTACCCATTATGATTCCGACAAGAACTTTGTTCATGGTACAATATTTTATGCTGCAATCTGTCTATCAGACAGGGTTGAACTTTTTTGGTCTGGATACCGGTTCAGGGCGGGTATCCGGCTGTTGACCGGCAGGATTGATCCGCTCGCCCGCATTCAGGAAACCACTTTGAGGGTACGCTGTACCTTTCCTGCCAGTTGAATGGCTTCCTGCAGGTGATCGGCCAGAATGGTGACATGTCCCATCTTGCGGAAGGGCTTTGTAATTTTCTTTCCGTAGAGATGTACATAGACCCCGGGCCACTTCATCACTTCCTCTATGCCATGGTAATGCGCCTCACCGTTATGTCCCTCTTCTCCCAGCAGGTTGACCATGACCGCCGGCCTCAGGGTAGCGGTGTCGCCCGGCGGGAGCCCTAAGATGGCCCTCAGGTGCTGGGCATACTGAGAGGTGATATTGCCCTCAATGGTCTGGTGACCGCTGTTGTGCGGACGGGGGGCGATTTCATTGACCAGGATGTCACCCTGCCTGGTGACGAACATCTCCACCGCCAGTAGTCCCACAAGGCCCATTTTGTCAATGACTTTACGGGCAATAGCGATGGCTTTTTCTTCGGTTTCCCTGCTGATTCTCGCCGGACTGCAGAGGAATTCCACCAGGTTGGCCTGCGGATTGAACTCCATTTCCACGACGGGAAAGTGGGACAGCTCACCAAGGCGGTTCCTGGAAACAATCACCGAAATCTCCATGGAAAAATCAACCAGCTCTTCCAGAACACAAGGTCCGTCGAAGGCCATTTCAAGATCCGCCGCCGACTTCATTTTCATCACCCCTTTGCCATCGTAACCGCCCTTGCGCAGCTTCAGCATGCCCGGAAGATGGGCGCCCATCTTTTGCAGTTCAGCTTTATCCTTTACCAGCACAAAGGCGGCGGTGGGTATCCCGTGAGAAACATAGAATTCCTTCTGCAGGCCCTTGTCCTGTACCATTTGCAGGAGCTGGGGCTGCGGATAAACGGGTATTCCTTCCGCTTCCAGGCGCATCAATGCGCGGGTGTTGACGTGCTCTATTTCCACGGTCAGCAGGCTGCATTCCCTGCCGAAACGATACACCTCCTCCTCCGACCTGAAGTCGGCATGGACGAAACGTTCACAGAGATAACGACAGGGAGCCGAAGCGTCCGGATCCATTACCGAAGTACTGATATTCAGGTTGATAGCCTCCTGAATCAGCATCCTTCCCAATTGTCCGCCACCAAGGATGCCAAGGCGAAAATGTTCACCGGAGAAGTGCATACTCATGGCTCAAAAATACACTGAAAAACAAGCCGTGGCGTTTTTAAACGGATACAAATGTTTAGAGGTGCTTCTTTCGTACCTTCGCGCCTTCTATGTCCGAGGTACAAGTACACGACAAAATCTTTACACCCTTCATCACGGCCGGTCAGATTCAGGCGCGGGTGGCTGAGTTGGGTGCCGCCATTGACCGCGACTATGCGGGCAGGAAACCGCTGCTGATCGGGGTGCTCAATGGTTCCGTAATTTTTATGGCCGATCTGCTGCGCCACATCCGCAGCGCCTGTGAAATCGGATTCATCCGGGTGAGTTCCTATCATGGTACCGAGAGCAGCGGAAAAGTGAAAAACGTGATGGGGCTCAGCGATGAACTCAGCGGCCGCCATGTGATCATTGTGGAAGATATCATCGACACCGGCGATACCGCGGTGTACCTTCTCGATGAAATCAAAAAGAAAAATCCGGCCAGCCTGGCCTTCGCCACAATCCTCTTCAAGCCGGCAGCCCTGCGGCATCCGGTGAAACCCGATTATGTGGGCTTTGAAATACCGCCTGCCTTTGTGGTGGGTTACGGGCTCGACTACGATGGACTGGGCCGCAACCTTGCCGATATCTATCAGTTAAAATCCTAATCATCTTCAGCATGCTTAACATTGTTCTCTTTGGCCCCCCCGGAGCAGGAAAAGGCACTCAAAGTGCGAAACTCATCGAAAAATACCAGCTCGTTCACCTGTCGACCGGTGATATTTTCCGTGCCAACATCAAAGGGGGAACGGAACTGGGAACATTGGCCAAAAGCTACATGGACCAGGGGCAACTGGTGCCCGATGAAGTGACCATCCGTATGCTGGAGTCGGAGGCGGATAAATCACCGGATGCGCAGGGATATATCTTCGACGGATTTCCACGCACCCCCGCACAGGCGAAAGCCCTCGATCAATTCCTGGCCTCAAAAAACACGTCCATCACCATGATGCTGGCCCTGGAAGTGGAAGAAGATGAATTGAAAAAGAGGCTTCTGCTCCGCGGGCGGGATTCCGGTCGTGCCGACGATGTCGATCCGGCGGTGATACAGAAACGCATTGACGTTTACCGTAACGAAACCGAACCTGTTCGCGACTATTATCAGGCACAGGATAAATATACCGGCATCAAAGGCACCGGCAGCATCGATGAAATCTTTGAACGCCTTTGTGCGGCCATCGACAGCCTGGTGAAATAGCCGATAGCCCCTTCGTGCCGGATCCTGTACGGCCTCCGACAGATCAATCGTTCCCACAGGAAATTAACCGGTAAAATCACAGTATCAACGGCCCCTTGCCCATCAACCCTCCCCTACAGCATGTCCGGTTCCAATTTTGTTGACTATGTTAAAATCTGCTGCCGTTCCGGCGCCGGCGGTGCGGGTTCGGTACACCTTCACCGTGATAAGCTCACGGCGAAAGGAGGGCCCGACGGGGGTGACGGCGGGCATGGCGGCAACATCATTGTGCGGGGCAATGCGCAGTTGTGGACCTTGCTCCATCTGAAATACCGTAAACACGTTATTGCCGATCCGGGCGGTGGCGGCGGAAGCGCCCTGAAGACCGGCGCCGACGGAGAAAACATCATTCTGGAAGTGCCCATCGGCACCGTGGCACGCGACGCTGAAACAGGAGAAAAACATTTTGAGATTGAAAGGGATGGACAGGAAGAAATTCTCCTGCCCGGCGGACGCGGCGGAAAAGGAAATGCTTTTTTCAAGTCCTCCACCCTGCAAACACCCCGTTTCGCGCAACCCGGAGAGCCGGGCCGTGAGGAATGGAAAGTACTTGAATTGAAATTACTCGCCGATGTCGGGCTGGTGGGATTTCCGAACGCCGGCAAAAGCACGCTGCTCTCGGTTGTGTCGGCAGCCAAACCCGAAATCGCCGACTACCCCTTCACCACCCTGGTCCCCAACCTGGGCATTGTACGCTACCGCGACAACAAATCTTTTGTGATGGCCGACATACCCGGCATCATCGAAGGGGCACACGAGGGAAAAGGATTGGGATCGCGGTTTCTCCGACACATCGAACGCAACTCCGTATTGCTTTTTATGATTCCTGTCGACGCCAGGGATCTCCGCAGGGAATATGAAATCCTCCTGAACGAATTGCGGCTGCACAACCCGGAACTGCTTGATAAACGCCGCGTCATCGCGATCACCAAGTGCGATATGATTGACGATGAATTGCAGCAGGCCATGAAGAAAGAAGCACCGGCCGACCAACAATCGGACGGAAGTCCTGTTCCCCTCCTTTTCATTTCCGCCATTGCCGGAAAGGGCATCGCCGAGCTAAAAGACATCCTGTGGGAGCAAATGAATGAACGATCCTTTCTTTCCAGATAAAGCGCATGCAGATGCCTGAATGGCTCAGGGAAATTGATACCAGACTGTTATTGGCCATCAACGGTGCCAATGACCCGGTACTGGATTTTATTTTTTACTGGGCCAGTTCGAAGTGGGTATGGATTCCCTTTTATGCCTGGCTGCTGTATGTTCTTTACCGGAATTACGGTAAAAAAGTATTGTGGTTTCTGCCCCTGATTGCCCTCATGGTTGCCGGCAGCGATCAACTTTCCACCCTGCTGAAAAATACCACTGAACGATTTCGTCCTTGTCATGAACCTGCCATCATGCACCTGGTGCATCTGGTTAACAACAAGTGCGGCGGTACCTTCGGCTTTGTCAGCTCCCATGCCGCCAACACCATGGCCCTGGCCACCTTTGTCCTCCTCCTGCTTCCGCGCGGTTACCGCGATCTCCGTCTGGAACTGCTGGCCTTTGTGCTGATCAACGGTTACAGCAGGATGTACCTGGGCGCGCATTACCCGCTGGATGTTCTTTGCGGCTGGCTGTTGGGCTTTATCCTCGGCCTGCTCTTTTCTTCCCTGATGAAAACAATGATCAAGGTACCCGATAATGTAGCCAGCGGACATGAATAAACTCCTTCTTGTTTTCATCGGCGGCGGCCTGGGTAGTGTGCTGCGTTACCTGATTGGCAGTCTGCTGCAAAAAAACATGCCGGGCGTCCTGCCCTGGCCTACGCTCCTCGCCAATGTGCTGGCGGCAGCCGTCCTTGGATTTTTCACGGCATTGTTCCTGCTGAAGCCCGGGCAGTATGAACAACAAAGACTCCTCATCGGCGTGGGCTTTTGCGGGGGCCTCAGTACCTTCTCCAGTTTTACGCTGGAAGGCTTTGAATTGCTACGCTCCGGAAACCCGGGGATGGCTTTGGCGTATATGGTCATCAGTATCATGGCCTGCCTGGCGGCATTCTGGGCCGCCTGGATGTTACAAAAATGATGGTAAGAAAACTTCTGTTTATTCCTGTACTGCTTTCCCTGTTGCTACTGAAGACAGGGAGAACTTCCGCCCAATCATCCGATCTGGGTTGCTGGATCGCCTTCAACAGCAGCCTGAATTTCAATAAAAGCATCGGCGTACATGTAGATGTACAGCTGCGTCAGTACGAATTCATCAACGATTTTGAGCAAAGCATCGTACGGCCCTCCCTCTTTTATAACCTGAAAGAAGGACAGGTGCAGTTTTCTGCCGGCTTTGCATGGGCCCATACGGAAGCCTACCGTGCGGGTAGCGAAAACAAGCGGGTATTTGATGAGCGCCGCCTGCACCAGCAGGTGCTGTTCCGCACCCGCACCGGACGATTTTACATCAACCACCGGTACCGCCTGGAGGAAAGGTTTTTCAGTGACCGTTCCAATCTCCGCTTTCGTTACCAGGTAAATATGCAATGGCCCCTGAACAAGCCCCACCTTGAGAAGGGTGCCGTCTATCTTCTGCTGATGGATGAGCTTTTTGTGAACGACCGGTCTCCGGTTTTTGACCGCAACCGGCTGCTGCTCTCGATGGGATACTCCTTCAGCCCTTCCCTGCGCCTGGAGGCCGGGCTCCTCCTGCAGATGTTCGAAAACAGCCATCGCGCGCAGAGTCTTTTCACCCTGGTACATTCGTTGAATCTGTAATGCGGAGAGGCGATTGCATCCGGCTTTTTCATTCTTAGACGATACACACAGCCGAGGACATTTTCTTCCATCTTAGATGAAGCAAGCGGATATTACCGGAAGTGCACGGCGCTTTCTCCAGTAAATTTTGCAGGAAGGTTGCAACAGGCATTTGTTTTCATGATAATGCTTACTTTCACTTTGCGCAACACATGGAAAGCCTGCTCAACAACATCGCCCGGTATATTCAGCTGGAAGATGACGAAAAAGAATATTTTCTTTCCCTGGTCGGGGAGAAAAAAGTCAGAAGGAAACAGTTGCTTCTCCAGGAAGGAGAGGTTTGCCATCATTCCATTTTTGTGAAATCCGGATGTTTGCGCGGCTACACGCTGGATAAAAACGGCGACGAGCACGTCATCAGCTTTGCCACGGCAGGATGGTGGATTGCCGACATGTACAGTTTAATTACGCGGAAGCCCGGACAACTGTTCATTGAAAGCAGCACGGAGGCGCATTTGCAGTTGCTGACGAGAGAGCATCAGGAAAAACTATTTGAACAGATACCGAAGTTTGAACGCTTTTTCAGGATCCTGACCGAGAATTCACTGGTGGCCACGCAGCAAAGAATCATCGACAACCTTAGCCTGGGAGCCCGGGAACGCTACCTGGAATTTATCAGGAAATACCCCAGCCTGAAGGATGAACTGCCACAGAAACACATAGCCTCCTACATCGGCGTAACACCCGAATTTTTCTCGAAAATGATGCGCAGTTTGCCGGAATAGAAGCGACCGGCCGTGAAAATCTTAATCCGGGTTAAGTTTTGCTCTTAATCTGGCTTATTGGAAACAAAAGCCAAAGACCTGTACCTTTGTTTTACCAAACCGAAAAACATGGACCGCAAATCATTTCTTCGCAAAGGCCTGCTGGGAACAGGCATGTTTGCCGCCTCCGCCGCCCTCGGGCAGGTTATCCGTAACAACATCGATGAGCTGAAAGAACTCGACATCATCGGCTTCAACCACCTTCCAAACGAAACATCCAGCATTATGGCCAATACCATCTTACACAAAGCCAACAGCCGCGGCCATGCCAACCATGGCTGGCTCGACTCAAAGCACACCTTTAGCTTTGCCAATTATTACAACCCCGACCGCATGCACTTCGGCGTACTTCGGGTACTCAATGACGATACCGTGGCACCGGGAATGGGTTTCGGAACTCATCCGCACGACAACATGGAAATCATTTCCATCCCGCTGGAAGGGGATCTGCAACACAAAGACAGCATGGGAAATGTTGCGGTCATCCGGAACGGAGATATCCAGGTGATGAGCGCAGGTACCGGCATACAACACAGTGAATACAATAAAAACCAGGATCAGGAAGTCAGGTTTCTTCAGATCTGGTTATTCCCCAACAAGAAAAATGTAACGCCGCGCTACGATCAGATCACCTTAAAAACCGACGACCGCCGCAACAAGCTGCAGCAGATTTTATCGCCCAGCCCCGATGATGCCGGCGTATGGATTCATCAGGATGCCTGGTTCCACCTTGGAAATTTAGACCAAGGCACCACACTTCAATACCAGCTGAAGAAAAAAGGAAACGGCGTTTATGCCTTCCTGCTGAATGGTGAAATGAAAATCAACGGTCAGGTATTGGAGAAACGCGACGGATTCGGCATCTGGGACGTTGATTCCATTCAACTGAGTGCCGAAAAAAATTCGGAAATCCTCCTGATGGAAGTGCCGATGAGCGTGTAAGCCCTTCTGGTGCTGATGGCACTCCACTTCACCGTAGCTCCGGTGACCGCCAGCGGTACATCCGGAAGCGGGCCACAGAAAAACCAACACACAAAGGACCTTCCCGTACGAGGAAGGTCCTTTGATTTTAGAGCTGAATGCTAAGCATCAATGCGGATTCTGATAGGCCGGATTGCTGACAAATGCCGTATCGGTAAACGTTTTCAGAAAATCAACCAGGCATTGCTTCTCGTAGGCCGTGAGTTGCAATCCGAAAGCTTTGTTGGCTTTGGTCATGATCGGATCGATATTGGGTGAGGTCTGATGCACACCGCTGTTGTAAAACTCCACCACTTCCTCCAGCGTCTTGAACCGGCCATCGTGCATATAGGGCGCCGTCAGGTCAATGTTGCGGAGCGAGGGGATGCTGAATTTACCATCGTCGAGTGGGTTGCCGGTGTAATTGTACTTGCCACGGTCTATACCGGCCGGCAGGCTGTCGAGTCCGTTGTTGGTGATCGCGTTGCTGGTCATGAGTGCACCGCCGTGACAATGGAAGCAATCGCCCTGCTCGGTAAAGAAAATGGTCATGCCCACCAGCTCCGTCGAACTGAGGTTCTCCGTGTGTTTCAGATAGCGGTCAAACTTTGAATCGGAACTCACCAGGGTGCGCAGGAACTGACCAATGGCCGAAACGATTTTAGTTTTTAACTCCTGGTCGCTCATGGAAGTAAAAGCATTGTTGCCGAATGCGCGGAAAAACATGTTTTTATACAGAGTACTGGCTTCAAGTCGTTTGACCAGCGTATCCATGTTGGTATTGAAAAACTGCGGCTCAAAATCACCCATGCATACTGCTTCGGTGGTACTGAACTGACCGTTCCAGGTGAAGTCGGGAGAGAAGGCCAGGTTCATGATGGGCAAGACGGAAATGCTGTCACCCGCAGTCGTCACAAAGGACGGAACCGAATACGCCTTGGAGGCCTGGTGACAGGACGAACAACTCAGTCCGTTGGAAGAGAGGATAGGATCGTAAAAGAGGTAGCGACCCAGTTCCACGCCCTCAACGCTGAGGGGATTGACCGCCGGAATGTTCGCCGGAGGAAATCCCGTTGGTATGTCCAGGTAATACGGACGGGTGTCCCATCCTGAATCGTTCTTCTCGTCTTTCTTACAACTGTGTAAAAAGAATACGCCTGTCAGCAGAACAAGCAGAATAGCCAGTTTTGTTTTCATTGCAGTGTGAAAATATCCGTTCCGTTTTGTGAAAGCTTGGTCATCGCGGCCCCGACACCCATTGAGTAATTGCCATCCACATTGAAATCATACACCTGCGGATGATCGTACCATTCGTTCAGGTCCATGACCAGGTTCATGGCATTGTTTCCTGCTGAAAGGTTAAAGGTCTTCCAGGTGACCGCCTGCACGAGGTAAGGATTTTTTCCGAGGTGCATGGCATAACCCGGTTCATCCAATCCATCGCGGTATTTACCTTCGAATTTCATGAAGTGATAGCCTCCCCCCATGGGCACGGGCCATTCCATGTTGATGTTTTCAATGGTGGCCGGAAGGGCGTTGGTGATGTTGTGGATGGAATCGAGACCCACCTGCATTTTCATCCCGATAAAATCTCCGGTATCCGGAATTTTATTGGAAATTTTCAAGGTGGATGGTTCCCGTGCATCCACATAACTGTAGTCGGAAATATCCACCAAGGAACTGTCGGTGCGTATCAACTGAATATTCGACAGGTAAAACTGCAGCCGGGAAACGCTGTATTCATTGCCGGCCGCATTTGTGTACAGCAGGGTATCAAACTGCAAGACATTTACTCCCACCCTGAAAGAGAGGTTCAGGGTCAGGTAATCGTCCGCCTTCGGGGCTTCTTCTTCGTCTTTCTTACAGGAGGCAAGGGTCAACAGGAGCAGAATGATCAGATAATTTTTCATGTTTGGGCTTTCTACAAATGTAGAGGGAGGCAGCCCTCCGTAACAATGACAATCATCACGCCTGGTGATCATTTTCATTCATTCCTGCCGAAACTTGCCCTGAACCCCGTTCTTGGGTCACATTTGTTACCGAAAAGCCGTGATGATGCTGTGGAGAATCACAAGGCCGTTTTGCCGCGTTCTACCGGTCCAGGATGATGTTGAAACCCTGTACAACCTTTACTTCAGCACCACTGGACCCGGGCGGTAATTCCGTTGGTGAGGAAGCCTCCGGAGCTCCGACTTTTTTACATTTGTCGCATGAGAAAAACTGTCCTCGCTCTTCTTTGCCTGTTCCCCCTTATTACCCTTGCCCAGAGCAATGATATCAACCGGCCCCGGCTGGTGGTGGGCATTGTGGTCGATCAGATGCGGCCTGATTACCTGAGCCGTTACTGGGAAAAACTGGGAAGCAATGGATTTAAACGGATTTTAAAAGGTGGTTTCCATTGCCGCAATACCCACTACAATTACGCGCCTACGTACACCGGTCCCGGCCATGCCAGTATCTACACCGGCAGCACCCCCGCCTTGCACGGCATTGCCGGCAACGACTGGTATGACCAGCAGGCGATGGACAGCGTCTACTGCACCTTCGACTCCTCCGCCCGGGGGGTGGGCGGCGAGGGATATCAGGGCATGATGTCGCCCCGGCGATTACTAACGACCACCATTACCGATCAGTTGCAGCTTTCCACCCAGATGAAGGCGCGGGTGATCGGGATTTCGCTCAAGGACCGAGGTGCCATCCTGCCGGCCGGCCGGAGCGCCGATGCCGCCTACTGGTTTGACGGAAAAAGCGGGAACTGGATCAGCAGCACCTGGTACCGGAACGATTTACCCAAATGGCTTCAGGAATTCAATGATAGAAAGTGGCCTGAAGAATACCTCAGTAAACCCTGGAAGACCAGCATCAACATCCATGAATACACAGAGAGTGATCCGGATGACAGCCCCTACGAAGCGCCCTTTGCCGGAGAGGCGAAGCCGGTATTTCCGCATGACCTGCCGGCACTGAAGGGTACCGGCTATGACCTCATCCGGAAAACGCCCTTTGGCAACACCATGACCAAGGATGTTTCGCTGGCCGCCATGGCCGGTGAAAAAATGGGAGCCGACGAAACCACGGACTTCCTCTGCATCAGTTTTTCGGCTACAGATTACGTCGGACACCAGTTCGGACCGAATGCCATTGAAACGGAAGACACCTATATCCGCCTCGACCGCGACCTGGCCGATCTCCTTTCCTTTCTCGACCACCAGGTAGGTGAAGGAAAATACCTGCTGTTCATCACGGCCGACCATGCCTGCGCCGAGAATCCGAAACACCTCAAAGACCATCGTCTGGCAGCCGGATTTGCCGACAGCCGTCTGCTGCAGGATACCGTCCGTTATTTTCTGCGTGAAAAATACGGGAAGCCGGAGTTTTTCCGTTGCTTCCTGAACGACCAGGTGTATCTGAACGAAGAATTAATTTTGAAAGATCAGCGCTCGTTGTGTGAGGTGGAAGATGAACTTGGAAAGTTTATACGCAGCCATGTGGAGGGCGTTTACGATTGCCTGCGCTCCTGCGATTTTGAACGCGAATCCTACCAGGACCTTTTCAGGCAACGCCTTCAAAACGGCTATTATCCGGGACGCAGCGGAAACATCTTTGTCCTCTACTCGCCCGGATGGACCGATCCTTTGTACGGTGGGGATGGCAGCATGGGCACCACACATGGAAGTCCCTATCCCTACGACAGCCATGTGCCCTTGTATTGGTACGGCTGGAATATTCCCGCCGGAAACTCAGCCGATGAAGTCAACATCACCGACATTGCTCCCACCCTTTCCTTTCTGCTGAACATCACCCTTCCCAACGGATGCACCGGCAAAAAGATCGACGCGCTGGTAAAGTGATGGCACAATGGCTTCTGCGTATACGGATGAACCTGGCTTCTTTGCTAGTGGATTCTTAAGCATTTCTTCACCGGGGAAAGCGGAGACTTCGTAAATTCGCAGCATGAATACGGCAGTCATCCTCTTTCTGGAAAGCCTTGGTGGCGGGGAGTTGCTGGTTATTTTACTTTTCGTGCTCCTGTTTTTCGGATCAAAAAATATCCCCAGCCTGGCCCGGGGGCTCGGCAAGGGTCTCCGGGAATTCAAGGACGCTATGAATGGCGTTCAAAGTGAAATCAAACAGGGGATGTATGAAATTGAAAGGCAGACCACGGTGATGCCTTCCGGTGATGAGAAAGCGGCCCCATCCGTAAAACAGGATACGCCTCCCCCGGCTGAGCCCGAAGCCCTGAACGAGGCCCTCGCCCCCACACCTGAAATCAGGCCCGAAGAACGTTCCGCCGCCCGTTAGTGCCTTTTACCATTGGGTCGGATGCAGAAGCAGCCGCTTCATTTTCGTTTTTAATTAACAATCATTTCCCTGATTGACAAGCGTTTAACAAAAATCTCGGGGGTTTCTAAAACAATAATACGCCGGAAACGTTTTTTGTATAAATAGTTTCCATAGTTTTGCGGCCTTCTGTTTAAGATGAATCCTTCCCTCCCCGAGCAACGCATCATCAGTGAATCCTTTGCCCTGTTTGCCAGGTTCGGAATCAAGAATGTGACCATGGACGACATTGCCCGGCACCTGGGCATGTCGAAAAAAACCATTTACCAGCATTACGACGATAAAAACAAGCTGGTGAAAGCCATTGTCCAGGCTTCGATCGAGGACCATGTCAGACACTTTGAGGATTTTGTAAGTGTTTCCAAAAATGCCATTGAGGAAATGCTGCACATCATGAATTACATGAGTTCCACGTTCGCGAAAATCAACCCGAACATGTTTTACGACATGCAACGCTACCATCCGGAAGCCTGGCAGCATTTCAGGTCGTTTAAGGAAAAGAAGGCCTACGAACACATTACCGCCAACCTCGAAAAGGGCAAGAGCCAGGGCTTGTACAGGAAGGATTTCAGCATCAGAATACTGGCCCAGCTGCGGCTGGAAGAAGTGGAACTGGCCATCAATCCCGCTTGTTTTCCGGCCGACAAGTACAATTTACACGATGTGCAGGTCCAACTGCTCGATCATTTCCTGCACGGCATCTGTACCCTCAAGGGACATAAACTGCTCAACAAATACAAGCAGCTCACAGAAGATGAAGATTAATTCATAAAATCTAAAATTGAAGCACGATTCATACGTCTCAGAAAACAAAAAAAACAATTCATCCGGTTTGTACACCACCTGACCTTAATAATACGAATTTTGCAACCCAAATGAACCTTATGAGAACACTCCTGCCTTTATTGCTGGCTGGCTTATTTACCACCTCTATGCCGGCACAGGACAACAGTTTCAGTCTGAAGCAGGCCATTGATTACGCTCTGGCCAATCACTCCAGCGTACTGAATTCAAAACTGGACGAAGAAATCGCCCACAAAAAAGTGCACGAACTCGTAGGCATCGGTACCCCGCAGATCGCCGCCAGTGCCGAACTCAATAATTTCCTTGACATTCCGGTGAGTTTTGTGCCCGGCGAATTTTTCGGGGAAGAGGCCGGTACTTTTTTGCCGGTTCAATTTGGGCAGCAATACAGCGCCTCGGCCGGCATCAGCGTTTCACAACTGTTGTTTGACGGCTCTTACCTAGTCGGGCTGCAGGCCTCCCGCACCTACCACGAACTCAGCCGAAAGCAAAGCAAGCAGACCCGCACCGAAACGGTGGTCAATGTCAGCAAAGCCTATTACGGCGCGCTGGTATCGGAAGCACGGATGGAAATCATCGAAGCCAATCTTCAGCGTGTGGAGAAGATACTGAACGATACGCGGGCCCTGTTTCAAAACGGATTCGTTGAAAAGATCGATGTGGACCGCATCGAACTGACCTATAACAACCTGCTGGTGGAAAAAGAAAAAATACAGCGGTTCAAAAACATCAGTTATACGCTGCTCAAATTTCAGATGAGCTATCCGGCCCGGGACCCGATCGTCCTCAGCGACAAGATCGAAGAGATCGCGCTGAAAGATGCCGTGCTGCCTGACTCCGTGAACCTCGGCAACCGGCCGGAATACGAAGTGATGTCGGTCAACCGTCAGTTGCAGGAACTGGACATCAAGCGGTACAAATCCACCTACCTCCCCAGCCTGGTGGCCTTCGGATCGTTTAGCTATAACAATGCCCGCAACCAGTTTGATATTTTCGAGCCGGGATTAAAATGGTTTCCCACCACGCTTGTTGGCGCCAAACTCTCCATCCCCATCTGGGACGGCCTTCAGAAAAGCGCCCGCGTTTCACAGGCCAAGCTGGGTTTGCAAAAGATCGACAATGCCATGGTGATCATGAAAAACAGCTTTCAGCTCGAGCTGGAATCCGCCAAAACAAACTTTCAGAATTATTCCTCCAGCCTGGTTATCGTCAAGAAAAACCGGGAGCTGGCTTTCGAAATTGCCCGCGTGGCCAAAGTCAAATACGATAACGGCGTTGGATCAAGCCTCGAAGTGGTGGATGCGGAAAGTTCGCTGCGCGAATCCGATGCCAATTATTTCAACACACTTTACGATACCATCATTGCCCGCATCGACCTTGACAAAGCCAGCGGTGCCATCAAAGATTAAATCCAGAACTCCTTATACCCTCAAGCTATGAAACACTTCCTGTATATTCTTCCTTTCGCAGCAGCACTGACCTTTGCCGGATGCGGTGAAAAAGACAAAACCGCACAGCTGGAAGATCTTAAAAAACAGCACAGCGAAATCAAACAAAAAATTGCCGCCCTCGAAGCGGAAATGGCCAAAAGCGGAGAAGGCAAAAAAGATGGCGGCCGCGACGTAGCGGTCACTAAAATCGAACCGGCAGTATTCCGTCACCTCATCGAAGTGCAGGCGCGCGTGGAAGGCGATGAGAATGTGACCGTGAGTCCAGAAACCATGGGCACCGTAAGCAGAGTGCTGGTGAAGGTGGGCGACAAGGTGAATGCCGGCAGCGTACTTGCTGAACTGGAGAGCAATGTTTACCTCAGAAGTCTGGAGGAATTGCAGAGTGCACGAGAATTCGCCTCCACCCTCTTTCAAAAGCAAAAATCACTCTGGGACCAGAAAATAGGTACAGAAATACAATACCTGCAGGCTAAAAACAACCTTGAATCCATCGACAAGAAAATTGCCACGGTACGCCAGCAACTGGAAATGACCAGAATTAAATCCCCGATTCATGGCACCGTGGATGCGGTAGACATCAAAGTAGGACAGGCCTTCGCTCCCGGCATGCCCGGACTGCGTGTGGTGAATTTTGCCCGCCTGAAAGTTCAGGCCGAAGTGGCGGAAGCCTACATCGCCAAAGTAAAAAAGGGCGATCCGGTGGAAGTGTATTTCCCGGATCAGGGCAACAGCGTGAATGCGGTGATCAGCTATGCCGGTAAAGTAATTGATCCGCTGAACCGCACCTTCAGGGTGGAAATGGACATGAGCGGAAAAGAAGCGAGCCTTCACCCCAACCAGGTGGCGGTGGTGCGAATCACCGATTACAAATCAGACCAGGCCATCGCCTTGCCGCTCGCCATTGTACAGACCACCCCCGAAGGCAGTTATGTTTTCCTCGCGGATGGCAACAAGGCGAAAAAACAAGCGGTGACACCCGGCCTGAACTATGCCGGTAAACTTGAAATCAAAGACGGCCTGAAACCCGGCGATATGGTCGTAACCAGCGGATACCAGGATCTGATCGACGGACAGCCCATCAAGTTCCAGGCTGCCAATTAACATCACAAACGCTTTTATAAATCCATTTCCGTCATGAAAGACGTCTTCAAAGAATTTAAACCCAGCAGTTGGTCGATCGACAACAAAACGACCATCTTCATCCTGACCGTGATCATTACGCTGGCGGGCATGATGACGTATAACAATCTGCCGAAGGAAAACTTCCCCGACATTTCTCTGCCCCAGATTTTCGTCAGTGTGGTACATCCCGGCACCTCCCCGGCCGATATGGAAAACCTGGTGGCCAAACCCATCGAGAAACAGGTGAAAGGCGCCTCGGGAGTGAAAAAAGTAACCAGCAACTCGGTACAGGATTTCACGAGTGTGATTGTGGAATTCAATACCGACGTGCCCGTGGCCGATGCCAAACAGCGTGTAAAAGACGCAGTGGACAAAGCCCGGTCGGATCTGCCGAACGATCTGAAGCAGGAACCCTCCATTACCGACATCAACTTTTCCGAAATCCCTATCCTCTTTGTCAACATCAGCGGGGATATGGAGCTGAACAAGCTGAAGAAATATGCCGACGACATCAAGGACAAGATCGAGAGCATGAAGGAAATCAGCCGTGTGGAAATGGTGGGCGCACTGGAACGGGAGATACAGATCAATGTGGACATGTATAAAATGCAATCCGCCCAGATTTCGATGGGCGATATTGAACGAGCGGTGAAGTTCGAGAACATGTCCATTTCCGGAGGTACCGTATCCAGCGACGGGGTCAGACGTACCATCGGCGTGAAAGGAGAGTTCAAAAATGTGGAGCAGATCCGTAACATCGTCGTGAGCGGCGCCTCCGGGGCGACCGCCTATCTCAAGGACATTGCCGATATCAAGGACACCTACAAAGAGCAGGAGAGTTTCGCCCGCCTCGACCACAAGAATGTCATTACGCTCAATGTGGTCAAGCGGACCGGATACAACCTGATTGAAGCCACGGACAAGATCAAAGCCACGGTAGCCGAAATGCAGGAACGCGATCTTCCGAAAAACCTGGCAGTCACCATGACCGGCGACCAGAGTGACCAGACCCGCACCACGCTGCACGACCTCATCAACACCATCATCATCGGCTTCATCCTGGTCCTGCTGATCCTCATGTTTTTCATGGGAACCACCAATGCCTTCTTCGTGGCGATGAGCGTCCCGCTTTCCATGTTCCTGGCCTTTATGGTGATGCCCGCCCTCGGATTTACCATGAACATGATTGTACTTTTTTCATTCCTGCTGGCTCTGGGCATTGTGGTGGACGATGCCATTGTGGTGATTGAAAATACGCACCGTCTTTTTGAAAACGGAAAGCGACCGATCAAAGAAGCGGCGAAGCTGGCCGCAGGAGAAGTGTTTCTCCCGGTACTCAGCGGAACGCTGACCACGCTCGCGCCGTTTGTGCCGCTTGCCTTCTGGACCGGCACCATCGGTGAGTTCATGTTCTATCTGCCCATCACCCTGATCGTTACCCTGCTGGCTTCCCTCGTGGTGGCGTACATCATCAACCCCGTTTTTGCCGTGCAGTTCATGAAGCCGCACAACGAAGAAGAAATTAAAAACCCGGTCATGACGCGAGGACTGAAAGTCAGCTCGGTCGTACTGATCGCCCTGAGTCTTCTCTTCCACCTTGGAGGAGGGCATGCCATTGGCAACCTGATGCTGCTCACCATCGGTTTTAATTTCCTGAATCATTTCTACCTTCAAAAGCTCATTCTGAAATTCCAGGACCACACCTGGCCGAAGTTCAAAGACTGGTATGCACGAAAACTGGAAGCCGCCCTGCACTGGCCGAAGACCCTGGTATTCTCCACCATCGTCCTGTTCTTTGTAGCCCTCTTCGGCATGATTGCACGTGCTCCGGATGTGGTGTTCTTCCCGTCCAGCGACCCGAACTTCATTTATGCCTACATCAAAATGCCCATCGGCACCGACCAGGCTACCACCGACTCCGTAGCCAGGCTGGTAGAGACGCGTGTTTACAAGGCCATTGGCGACAAGAACCCCATTGTATCGTCGGTCATTACTAACGTTGCCGTCGGTACCAATGATGCCAATGAATTCGACCCCAGTGTTCAGCCTCATAAAGCAAAAATCACCGTCGCCTTCAAGAAATTCAGTGACCGTAACGGTATATCCTCCAGAACCTACCTGACGTCCATTCGCGAATCGGTAAAAGGTATTCCGGGGGTAGAGATTTCCGTTGACCAGGAACAGGGCGGACCTCCCGTCGGCAAACCGATCAACATTGAAATCCGCGGCGATCAGTTTGAGGACCTCGTAAAAACCGGTGAAGACCTGACACGCTACCTGGAAGCCGAAGACATTGCCGGTGTGGAACAGCTGAAATCCGACTTTGAAACCAGCAAACCGGAAATCGTTTTCAACATCGACCGTGAGCGCGCCAACCGCGAAGGCATCAGTACGGCACAGATCGGCATGGAGATCCGTAACGCAGTATTCGGCAATGAAGTCTCGAAATTCAGGGATGCCAATGACGAATATCCCATCCAGCTCCGCTACCAATACGACCAGCGTACCAATGTGGATGCACTGAAAAATTCCAAAATCACCTTCCGCGACATGAACATGGGCGGCGTGGTGCGCCAGGTACCCCTTTCGTCTTTCTGCGACATACAATATTCAAGCACCTACGGTGGCATCAAGCGCATCAACCAGAAACGCGTGATCACCGTCAATTCAAACGTGCTGAGCGGTTACGATCCCAACAGTGTGGTGATGGCCGTACAAAAGGCCGTGGAAGCCTTTCCAAAACCCGACGGCATCGAGGTGGCGCTCACCGGACAGCAGGAAGAACAGGCGGAAACCATGAGTTTCCTGGGAACCGCCATGCTGGTTTCCCTCGGACTGATCTTCCTGATCCTGGTGACGCAATTCAATTCCCTAAGCAAACCGGTGATCATCCTCACTGAAATCATATTCAGCATGATTGGAGTGTTCCTTGGATATGCCATCACCGGCATGACCATTTCCACCATCATGATGGGGGTGGGTATCGTGGCCCTGGCGGGGATCGTGGTGCGGAACGGTATCCTCCTGGTGGAATTCACCGATGTATTGAAAGAACAGGGCATGAATACCTGGGATGCGATCATTGAAGCCGGAAAAACCAGGATGACACCCGTTTTACTCACGGCCTGCGCCACCATGCTTGGATTGATCCCGCTGGCGGTTGGTCTCAACATTGATTTTGAGGAATTGCTGACCACCGGCAATCCGCATCTCTTCTTTGGCGGCGACAGCGTGGCCTTCTGGGGTCCTTTGAGCTGGACCATGATTTTCGGTCTGGCCTTTGCCACCTTCCTCACCCTGATTCTCGTTCCGGTGATGTACCTGCTGAGTGAGCGGCTCAAAGAAAAGTGGAATCGCCTGCTGAATAAAATAAACGGACATCCGGAACCCGGATTACCGGGCGGCAATCACCGGATGGATCCGGAATTGCTGGCCGGCAAACAGGCCGACTGACCGTAGAACGCTTTCATGGAGGCTGTCTCAACAAACAGAGGCAGCCTCTTTTTTTTTGTGCTGGGTGAGTGTCTTCGCGGTGATGCGAGTGCCGCGCGCATAAAAACACCTTTCCAGCAGAGCCATTTTTATACGGCCCGGGCTGACCGCTAAAAGGAAAAAGCCTCAGAGCCATTTGCCTCCCGATACGGCTTGTTTCAGGCCCACGGCAGCCGGGATCCTGTTCAGGCGGCATCCCTGTTTTTCGTTTCTTTGCACCCGTGAAAAAATCCATTCTGCTCCTTCTCTTCCCCACCCTCTTCTGCTCCGAACTGCTCACAGCGCAGGAAGGCCGCCTCTACCGTACCGAGTTGTTCACCATCCCGACCGACAAGGTGGAAGGCGCCGCCGGCTACAGTTTCAAAATAGCGGCGGATTCAAAAGAGAACATCGCTTTCAATGCCTGCTCCCGCCCCTATGTGTATATTTTCAATTCGGCGGGCCTGCAAACCGACAGCATTAAACTGCCGAATGAGAAATGCGTACGCGCCATGGAATACGATGAATACGATAACCTGCTCATCATGGACAACAACGAACAATTCCTGTACCGTTACAGTCCGCAGTACAAGAAACTGGAGACCCTGCCCTATGCCAAGCCGGAAGACTGGTTCATCCAGCTCAATCACTACTACAAACATTTTGAAATACCATCCATCCCCACCTATTACAGCAACAATGATTATTTGCAGGATTTTTATTTCACCCGCTTCACCTATTCCTACAACCTCTACTTAAACTACAAAAACGGTTTCATCTACCAGGCCCATTACAATTATCTGAAAAAGATCAACAACCACAAGACCTACGCCAACATGAAAAAAGAGGACGTATGGCTGTCGGACAACCTGACTCCGAAAAGTAAAATCCTCCTGGTGAACGATGACAACAAATCGGTGGTGTACTACGATCGCTTTTACAACCTGATCTATGAAAATACCAGCCAGGGCAAAGTGGTGGTCAATGCAGCGCTCGAAGCCAATTCCGAGCCGGCCCGTTTTGATTACTGTACCAACATCAAACAGGAAAAGATTTTCGGGATCAGCGGCTTCAACAAACGATCGATTACAATTTCCAGCTGGGTCAACCGTTGAATGCTTCATTTCCCGGCCGGAGGAAAACCGGGTCGGCCCTGATGTTTCAGCAAAGCATTCTCCCGTTGCAGGGCCCGGGGATTTTAAAAACCTTCAACGCACCTGGTGGGTACATAGCAAAAAAAAATGCCCCGTAACACGGAGCATTTTTTTTGGGATATTCTGCATTCATCAGGCTTCGGCTGAAGCATCAAACGGCTTTACATAGACGTATGATTTATCATCAGCACGCTTGCGGAACATGACGGTTCCGTCAACCAATGCAAACAGGGTATGATCTTTTCCGATACCAACATTGTCACCGGGATGATGTTTGGTGCCGCGCTGGCGGATGATGATGTTACCAGCAATTACTTTCTGACCGCCAAAGACTTTAATGCCAAGGCGTTTGCTATGTGATTCGCGTCCGTTCTTGGAACTACCGACGCCTTTCTTGTGTGCCATGTTTTAAACTTATTCGCTTTTAGAATTAAGCAGAGATTTTTTCAATTTGAATTTTGGTGAGCGCCTGGCGGTGACCGTTCATTTTCTGGTATCCCTTGCGGCGCTTTTTCTTGAACACAAGCACCTTGTCACCTTTGAGGTGAGCGAGCACTTTTGCTGAAACAGAAGCACCCGATACCGTGGGAGCACCCACTTTAACAGATCCGTTGTCATCAACAAGAAGTACCTGGTCGAATTTGACAGAGTCGCCTTCACTGGCTTCGAGACGGTGAACAAATACAGGTTTGTTTTCCTGCACTTTAAACTGCTGACCGGCAATATTTACAATAGCGTACATGATCTTATGCTTATTTCCCGTAAAGGGAGGGCAAAGATACAGCAATTGTTTAAAATTAACAAAGCCTTGTGCAGAAAAGTATTTGCAATGCAGTCTTTTGATTTTCAGCGCTTTTAAAAGAATAGCCCGTGGAATTTCATTAAATATTTCAGTGAACTGGTCCCAGGTTCTTTACAGTTTCTTTCAGCTTCGGACCTTTGCCTTCGTGGCCATCCGGGAGGGGGCCGGAGGAAATGGAGATGAAAAAGCCCATCTTTGGATTGGCCAAGACCATTATTATATTACTGATAAACAATCTATTACCCTTTAAAACGCTTAAGCAGCAATACGATCAGCCGGTTCTGCCTTTCCAACTGATCAGCCCCACGCCCAGAAGGATGGCCAGCATGGCCAACAAATGCAGTGGATGCAGAAGTTCCCCGTCGCTCAATCCCCAGGCCAGGGCAATCACGGGCATCAGGTAGGTTACGGCTGAGGCAAAGAGGGGTCCGGCGGTTTTAACCAGATGGAAATAAAGGACGTTTGAAAGTGCTGTTCCGAACACGGAAAGTGTGGCGAGACTGGCAAAAGCCATGCCGGCCTCCGGGTGGGTGAAAAGGCGCGTGGTAAAATCGGTCGTGAAAAGATAGATGCCATAAGGAATGCCAACTACCAGCAGGGAAACAGAAGAAATCAGGAGTGTATCCTGCCCGGAGAGAAAAGTCTTGATGGTGTTCACGCTGATCCCGTAACAGCAGGTGGCGATGACAATGAGGGCTGCAAAGAACGCATCTGCGCCGACACCTCCACCCGACCGTACAAAAACAAGCCCGGCCGCACCCATGAAGCCAATCAAGACACCGCTGATTTGACGGTTGCTGAACTTTGAATGAAAGAATAGTGAACCCAGCATCAGCGTAAAAACCGGGGTGAGGGCATTGAGCATGCCGGCCAGGTAGGATGAAATACGGGTTTGCGCGGTGGCGAAGAGGAAGGCCGGTATCCCACTCCCTACGGCACCCACCACCGCCATGTATCGGGCATGTTCCCACTTCAGGGTTTTGAGCCTGCTGAAGCCGAGCGGCAACGAAGCCAGACAGGCCACCAGCATGCGGATGGAAGCCACCTGATCGGGTGCAAATGCCGTCAGTCCCTTTTTCATCAGGATGAACGAACTGCCCCAGATGAGGGCCAAAGCAAACAGCAGGAACCATTTGTTGCCCGTTGCTTTTCGAATGTTCCGATCCTCCTGCATGGTTTTTTACTCAGACCGTTGATTCTTCCTGTTAAATTCCACGGATCCGGCAGTTTTCAAATTGCCTGAACGGCTGATTCTCTTCATCCTGGTGGCTTAACGCCTTCCCTTGCTTTTAGGCATGGTTCTGCCCTTTACTTCCTTCTTATCGTGGAAGGCCCCTTTGAATTCCGGGTTTTCCTTGCGTTTCTGCCGGTCAATTTCACGCAGCATTTCCTGTTGCTCTTCATAGGGGGTTTCCGGAATTTCCACATTCCGGGGCACCTTCACCTGGGGGATTTTCTGACGGATGAGTTTTTCAATCTGCTCCAGATGATAGCGGTCGGCCATGTTCACGAAGGTAAGGCTGACCCCGGTCTTGAAGGCTCTACCGGTACGGCCTATACGATGAACATAATCTTCGTAAATCACCGGCGTATCGAAATTGACCACATGCGTCACATCCGGAATATCCAGCCCGCGTGCGGCCAGGTCGGTGGTCACCAGCAGCCGCACCTCATCGTTCCGGAAGCGAAGCATGGAATTGATACGCGTCTGCTGCGTTTTATTCCCGTGAATGACCAGCACATTTTCCTCGCCGTACAGCCGCTGCAGGTATTTACCCAGACTCGAGGCAATGGCTTTTGTTTTGCAGAATACGATAACTTTTTTCATGCCTGCTTCGTCCTTCAGCAATTCCATCAGCAGGTTCAGCTTTGCACGCATATTGGGCAAGCTGTACCAGGCCTGGCTGACCGTCTCGGCGGTCTTTACTTCAGGCTGAATGTGAATCTCGATGGGGAAGTCGAGAAAGTCGGCGGCGATTTTCCGGACCAAATCCGACATGGTGGCTGAAAAGAGCAGGTTCTGTCTTTTCTGCGGCATGGTTTCCAGGATCCGGTGAAACTGCCCGATAAAACTTTTGTCCATCAGGCGTTCCGCCTCGTCGAGAACCAGGTACTTTATTTTTTTTGCCTGAATGTGTCCTTCCAGATACAGGTCGAGGTAGCGACCCGGAGACGCGACCAGGATGTCGATGCCCTTTTTAATGGCTGCAATCTGATCCTTGGCGCCCTGCCCGCCAAACACCACGGCATAGCGCAGGTCGGTATATTTACTCAGGTCGCGGATGGTATTTCCTACCTGGATACTCAATTCACGGGTGGGGACAATGATCAGCGCCCTGGCATCGTTTCCCTGCGCATAATTCAGAATACGCAGGAGGGGTAGCAGATAGGCGGCCGTTTTTCCGGTACCTGTTTGTGATACCCCCAAAACATCCTGCCCGCCGAGAATGGCGGGTATCGCCTTTTGTTGGATGGCAGTGGCCTGCTCATATCCCAAATCTGCCACGGCATCAAGCAATTGGCGGTTCAATCTAAACTCACGAAAGGAAATCACCCTGCGAAAGTAGAGAAAAGCGGAGGCTGATCTTTTCAATCAGGCTTTAAAATGACCGGCCCAGCGGCTTTTTTGCCAGAATCCGAATCAACGGGGCTGATCCATGAAAGGATCAACATGAAAAAAGGACTCGATATTAATATTTTCCTCATGATCTTCCGGCAGCATCCTCCTATCTTTGCCCGAAATAGCAGTCAAAACAATATCCTGAACCGGCAACCCTTCGCTCATTTTTACAGTATAAAAAATTTCCTGGTCCATTCAGATTTCTTTAACGGAATGAAACGCATCCATCTCTTTACTTTTTTACTCCTGATGTTCTTCTCGGCTGGCCAGATGGCTGTGGCTCAGAATGATTTACCCGTTCCCACAGCGAATATACAGGCGGTTAAAAACGGTTCGCTGGTGATTCCCATGGACACCCTCAATCAGCGTCGGCCGGGCTATTTCAACCTGAAGGCCTATGGCCTGGTCAACACCTTGCTTCAAAATGAGATTCCGGTAAAATGGGTGATCAAAAGCGGAAAAACCCGCACCTCTGCAGGATCCATTGATTTTACGGCCAACCTGACGAGGGTTTTTCCGGATACCGCATCGCTGGGGACCCTGCCGCTGCGTTCCGGAGCCTTTGTCATCGACAGCGCCTGGCTGCCGCAGGCATTGCCGCTCATCGCGGCGTACGCCAACGATGTAATCGTATACCGATTCAACGCAAACGTAAATCTGGATGTCAGGTATACGCTGACCCACAAGCCACGTATTCTTTTGCTGAACTCGATGGGCTTTGACACCATTGCCGTAAAATACTTGCAGGAAGCCGGCTTTGATCCGGGATCCTACAAATTGCAATTGCCGGCCGGGAGCGGACTGGATCCGAATGGCAACTGGTCGCTGATTTCCGAAACGCACCTCCACACTTCGGATACCGCCCTGCTCAATCCTCTGCTACGTTACAGCGTACAACGGGGGGCCAACCTCCTTTTATCCTGTACCAGCCTGGGATCGATGGAGAACAGTACCTACACCATGACCACAGCCGGCATCGATTCCTTTTCCACGGGGCTTGCCGCCGTGAATTATCTCAATGCGGATCTGCCGATCGCACAGTTCCTCGGACCCATCATGTCACCGAACGGCGAATACAAAATCTGGAAGCCGAAAGCCGGAAGCAGCTTGCGCAGCAATGCCTATGAAATCATGCGGGGGACCACCGGAGGACTCTTGTATACCATGGCCGGTATGAAAATGCGTCCCAACACATTGGCCGGCGGCAACCTTTTTTACATTTCCGGACATGAACATTATCAATGGGCCGCGCCAAGCGGTTCCATCAATGACAACAACCGCATCAACGGGCGACGGATATTTCTGAATTCGGTTTTCATTCCGGCCAGTGACTCCATTGATCAAATCGATTTCAAAACGGATGTCCTGGTGAGCATTTTCGCCCAGGCAGGGCTGGCGGTGAAGTATGAAGATTTTAAAATTTACATTGTGGCTTCCAACAGCGGCCCCGGACGGGCGCGTTCCCTTACTGTTGACGCCCTCCTTCCTGCCGGATTGACTTACAAAAGCCACAGCAGTACCTATGGTAATTTTAATCCCCTCAGTGGTGTATGGGCCCTGGATTCACTGACAAAAAATCAGAGCGATACACTGGTGTTGAATGTCGCGATCAACCAGCTGGGCACTATGAAGTACATCACCACCATCAGCAATTCCTCCTACGAACCGAATAAACTGAACAATACCGACACACTGGTACTCTTCGGCGTCAGCCGGCCGGTAGCACTCAACGATACCATCCCATTCACCGCTCCGCTATTTGTTGACTATCCCGTTAAAACAAATGACAGCGATGAAGACGGGGGGCCCTTTGGCAACACGAGTATCCTCGCTGGCCCCTTCCATGGAACCGCAGCTGTATTCAACAATGATTCCATCCGTTACACACTCACTGCTTCCGGATATACGGGTACCGACAGCCTGCAATACCTGAGTTGTGACAATTACCCCCTTTGCGATACCGCCTGGTTTTTTATTCAGATTGCCTCTCCCCTGCCCGTCAGCCTGGTGAACTTCAGCGGCAGCCGCCGGGAGCACCTGGTGCGGCTGGAGTGGTACACACTTTCGGAAAAAGACAACGATCATTTTGACATCGAACGCAGCAGCAACGGGCAACAGTTTGAAAAGCGGGGTTCAGTTGCCGGAGCCGGCAACAGCAACACCCCCCTCCGCTACACGTTTGACGATCCCGGCAATGATGCTCCGGTGCTGTATTACCGTCTGCAACAAACCGATTTTGACGGGACACGATCCGTATCTAACGTTATTGCCTTGCCGATATATGGACGAAACGGTTTCTCGGCATCCATTTATCCGAACCCCGGTGACGGAACCCTTCAGGTGATCCGCGCAGAAGGAGTCAGCGGCACCCTCACGCTGACCATCAGCGACCTTGGCGGAAGAACGATTTCCGAAAAATCATGGGAATGCGACCCGAACGGCCTGGTGCTGGAGGTACTGGAAAATCATGAAAAACCGGCTCCCGGATGTTATGTCGCCACCTTCCGCACCGCTATGAACAGCAAATCCCTGAAGCTGATTATCCGATAGGAAGAGAGAAAGAGTCTTTGCCCTGTCAGGCTTTGCGGATCACGGCACCCAACCGGGTTTCAAACTGCTTCATGAGTTTGTTCATCACGGCATCAATCTGTTTGTCCTGAAGCGTGCTTTCTTCGTCGCGAAGAATAAAACTCAGGGCATAGGATTTTTTACCCTGCTCAATTTTCTCTCCTTCGTACACATCAAAGAGATTGACCGCGCGCAACAGCCTGGGCTCCGTTTGGTAGGCGAGTTGCTCGAGATCAGCATAGAGGACACCCCTATCCAGCAGCATGGAGAGATCGCGGCGCACCTCCGGAAACCTGGGCGGACCCGGAACTTCAGGGTCTTCCGCCTTCAGGACGCGGAACAAGGCCTCCAGCCGGATATCGGCATACCAGACACCCTGCGAAATGTCCATGGATTTCAGGATGCGCTTCTCCACGCGTCCGGCAGTAGCCAGCAGTGTTTTACCGGCATAATACGTCAGACTGTCCTCCAGTCCTTCCGTCTTTTCCTGCTTCATGCTCAGCTGACTTCTCACTTCCAGTCCGGCATGGGTGAATACATTTTCCAAGACGGCTTTGATAAAATAAATATCATAGCTGCCGGCCTTTACTTTCCAGTGCTCCGGGGTCGGGTCGCCACTCAGCCAGAGGCAAAGGTGCTGCTCCTCGAGGTAGACAGTCCCGGACTTCATGTAGGTCTTTCCCCATTCGAAAAAGCGAAGATCTTTCTGCCGACGGTTGATGTTATAGGCCACGGCTTCCAGCCCCGTCAGCATCATCTGGTGCCGCAGCAAGGCCAGATCACCCGACAAAGGATTAAGGACTTCCACCGCGCGCTTCCCCTCCGGGAGTTTCATGGTTTCAAGGTAGGAGAGTTTCGTCAGGCTATTGGTCAGAATTTCACGGAATCCATGCGCCACGAGGGCGCTGCCGCTGCGTTCAAGGATTTCCTCCATGTCCGGCCGGCTGACCCGGCCCGGGGTAATGGAGATTTTTTTCGGCAACCCGATGTTGTTATACCCATAGATCCGCAGCACTTCTTCCGCCAGATCCGCGGCACGCGTCACATCCACCCTGTAAGGCGGAACGGTAAGCAGGAGCCAGTCACTCTGATCTTCAATGATCCGGACATCCAGGCTTTCAAGAATACGGATTACCTCGTGTCGGGGCAGTTCATCCCCGATGATCGTTTTCAGGTAATCGAACGACAGATTAACCTTTCGGTCTTCGACCTTCACCGGGTACAGATCGGTGATGGTGCTGCTCACTTCACCGCCTGCCAGCTCTGTGATCAAAACGGCGGCACGCTTCAGGGCAGTAAGGGTCATGTTGGGATCAGTACCCCGCTCAAAACGGAAGGAAGAATCCGTATGCAGGCCGTGCTGTCTGGCCGACTTCCTCACCTGCACCGGATGAAAACAGGCGCTTTCCAGGAAAAGGTGTGTCGTATTTTCACTCACACCCGAATCCATTCCGCCAAAAACACCGGCGATGCACATCCCCGAAACCGCATCATTAATCATGAGTTCCGAACCTTGCAGCACACGCTCTGTCTCGTCCAGGGTTTTAAAAACGGTTCCGGCCGGAAGTGTCCCCACACGGATCCTGTTTCCTCTGATGCCCGAAACGTCAAATGCATGCAGCGGCTGTCCCAATTCATGCATCACGTAATTGGTCACATCCACCACATTGTTGATCGGACGGAGCCCGATACTTTTCAACCGATGTTGCAGCCACTCGGGAGAGGGCCCAACCTTGACTCCTTTTATCTCGACACCGGAATAACGGATACAGGCTTCCGGATCATCAATCTGCACGGTGATGGAGGGGACTTCCGCAGCCGCTCTGAATCCACTCACATCGGGCATGCGCAGCGGAACGGGGTCATGGATACTCAGCAGTGCCCGGATATCCCTTGCTACGCCCAGGTGGGAGGCGGCATCGGCGCGGTTGGGCGTCAGGCCGATCTCAAAAATCCAGTCCTGCGACACGTTGAAATACTCCGCGGCCGGTGTTCCTGCGCCGAGATGATCAGGCAGAATCATGATCCCCGCGTGCGAGTTGCCCAGTCCGATCTCATCTTCGGCACAGATCATTCCTTCAGAAACCTCACCCCGGATCTTCGACTTTTTAATTTCAAAAGGTTCGGCACCGGCGGGATATAATTTCGCACCCGGCAGGGCGACCACTACCGTCTGGCCTGCAGCCACATTGGGTGCACCACACACAATTTGCCGGACCAATCCATCGCCCGCATCCACGGTCGTTACACTCAGGCGGTCGGCATTCGGATGCCGGCTACAGGTCAGCACCTTTCCAATGACCAATCCCTGCAGTCCGCCTGTCACACTCTCCCAGGATGCTAAATGCTCGACCTCCAGACCACAATCGGTGAGCGCCTTCGAAAGTTCTTCCGGAGTATGGGTAAAATCAACAAATTGCTTCAGCCAGCTGTATGAAATTTTCATTGGGAATGAATTTGATGACAAAAATACCAAATCAGAGCCACTTGGAAAACCCGGCCATCCATACAAAACCCCGCCGGACTCCTGGAAGAACGCGGGGTTTTAACCTGAGAGAAATTTAATTTTATCGTCTTAACACAACGAAACCATTGCGTACGGCATCCCCGTTACCGGGATCAAGCACATAGTAATAGGTGCCGTCGGGTAGTTCTTCACCCATCTTGATGAGATCAACATTGGACAAACCGCTCCAGCTGTTGTTGTAACGGTCCATCTCAAACACCAGGGCGCCCCAGCGGTTGAAGATCTTCAGATTGCAATTGGGATAGCGGTCAATATCGGTGATGGTAAAATAATCATTGAATCCATCGTTATTGGGTGAGAAGCCGGAGGGTATTTCAAGGGAATCACAAATCACATTCACCAGCACCGTATCCGTTCCCGCGCAACCGTTCGCGTCTGTCCCGGTCACCACAAACGAGGTGGTTACAGCAACGCTGATTTCGGTGGAAGGCTGGTCAGGGGTGGTGCACCATGCAGCGGGTGTCCAGCTGTAATTTTGTGCACCCACCGCGGTGAGGGTAAGTACTGAATCACAGCTGATCGTCGCATCACTGCCCGCGGATACGAGCGGGAGGGGATTCTCCGTAAGGGTGACGGGACCGTCGGTGAACAGACCACAACCGGAGTTTACCGAAAGGGCGTAATCGCCACCGGCAGTGACCACCAGCTGATGCGTGGTATCAGCAGGCATTACATTGCCATTCTGGTACCACTGGTAACTGAGTCCGGTGTAATACGGAACGCTCAGCAGCAGGCTGTCGCCTTCACAGAACATTGTACCGGACAAGGCGATGCTGACGGCGGAAGAATCCTGCAAGGTATAGTTCACGGTGCTTACGCAACCGATCGAATCTGTTACCATTAACTGATAGACCCCTGCATAGAGGCTGTCGATTTGTCCCAGCGTATCTCCATTGCTCCAGAGGTATGCCAGAGGAGCCATGCCCCCGCTGGCCGTTATCTGCACCGAGCCGAGAGCACCGCTGATGCAATACGGATCGCTTACCAGGGCATTGATGACGATGGGGGTTGAAAGTTCTGTAATGGTATCGGTAAGGACGAGTGTGCAGGCATTGGTATCGCGGATGGTAACGGTATATACCCCCGCAAGCAGGTTGACCAGCAGGCTGTCGGCAGCACCGTTGCTCCAGGCATAGGTATAGCCGGGAGTACCGCCATTGACGGACACGAGGATGGTTCCGCTGCTGTCGCCATAGCATGCAATATCGTTGCCGCTGATCACTGCGGAAAGCGGTGCGGCCGGGGCGGACACAGAATCGCTCAAGGCGAGGATGCAACCGTTGCTGTCGGTAACGGTTACCTGGTACACTCCTGCCAGGAGTGAATCAAGGTCTTCCTCCGTGCTGCCGTTGTTCCATGACCATGAATAGGGTGATGTACCTCCGGAAACCTGCAGGTCGATGGCACCACTGGTATCTCCATAACACAGGATGGGTTGTACCACGGTGATGCCGGCCAATGGGGCGGCGGGCCCACTCACGGTATCACTCAGTACCAGGACACATCCGTTGGAATCGAGGATGCTCACTGTATATACACCGGCGGCCAGGCTGTCGAGATCCTCATCGGTGGAGCCATTGCTCCAGGAATAGCTGTAGGTGCCGGGATTGACCATGCTGATATCGATCGTGCCGCTGCTGTCACCGTAACAAAGGATGGCCGTGGCAGTGCTGGTAGCCTGTGCCAAAGCATGTACATAAATCAGCATCCAGGCGGTATCGCAGGCAGCAGGCGTCTGCTGGTCGCAGATCACGTATTGCAGGCTGTCCCAGCCCGCACTACCCGGATTCGACGTGTATATTATTTCCTGACCGGGCGATACCAGTGCGGCGCCGTTCAGGGGCGGAGTGAGGATAGCGAGTGAAAGAGAATCTCCTTCCGGATCAAAATCATTGGCCAACACGATAGCGATCAGCGCGTCACCCGAACAATTGTAGGCGGTGTCGTTTATCGCAACCGGCGGATCATTATCCGGAACCACCGTGATCACCACGATGGCCGTATCACAAAGAGCAGGAAGCGGGAAGCCCGAATCGCAGATCGCATAGATCAGGGTGTCGGAACCGGTGAAGTTGGAATCAGGGCAATAGGTGAGTATGCCGGTCAGCGGATCGAGGCTATAGGTACCGTTAGCAGGACCCGATAAAATGACCAGCGTATTCAGGTCAATCATGTTCTCCACATCCGAATCATTGGCCAGCACAGCCACCTGAATGCAGGAGTCTTCGGGGGTGGAAACAAAATCATCCACGGCCAGCGGAGCATCGTTGACAGGAGTCACCGTAATAAGGATCCAGGCACTGTCGCAGTATACGGGCATCCCGCTGTCGCAAACCGTGTAAAAAACCGAGTCCTGTCCATAAAAATCCGGTGCAGGGGTATAGCTGATCTGACCGCCGGGCAGGATGGTCGCCGTTCCGTTAAAGGGTCCCAGCAGTACCGCTACCGAAGCCGGGTTGATGTTGGTATCAGGATCTGAATCGTTGAGGAGCACATCGATCACCAGGGGCGTATCTTCCGCTGTAGTCACGGTATCGTTTTGTGCATCGGGCGGATTGTTCACCCAAATGGTGATGGTGTCGCTATCCGTGCACCCCAGACTGTCGGTCACCGTGAGTACAAACGTGGTTGTCACATTCACGGTCACGGAAGGGTTGGCGAGGGTACTATCGTTCAGTGCGGCGCCGGGATTCCATTGCCAGGTATAACTACCCGTACCTCCGCTGGCGGAGGGACTGCCTCCCAGTATTACATTGGTGCCACTCAGTACAAACTGGTCGGCACCGGCATCAGCCTGCGGGAGCGGGTTGATCAGAACAATGACGGTATCCGAACTCTGGCATGCGCCGTTGATGATGTTCCATACAAATTCATTGATGCCGGGCTGCAGGTTGCTGACGGTGGAATTCTCACTACCGGGATTGTCGACCAAGGCGGCTCCAGAAGAGGTCCACAGACCCACTCCGTTGACCGGCGTATTGCCCGACAGGCTGATCAGTGAACCGGCACATGCCTGCTGATCGGAACCGGCATTCACCACAACCAGTGAGTCCACGTTGATGTCCACGGTATCACTGCTGGTGCAGGTGCCGTTCGTTACAGTCCATACAAAGGTGTTGACACCGTATGACAGACCCGACACGGAAGAGTTGGGATCTCCGGTGAGGGCAATCACGGCCGTTCCTGTAGTGCTCCATTGTCCCAGCCCGAGTCCGGGCAGGTTGCCGTTGAGATTGGCGTTGAAGATCTCGCAAATAAACTGATCGCTTCCGGCATTGGCAGCCACGAGCGAATCGATGATGATCTGAACAGTGTCGCTGCTGGTACAACTTCCGTTGCTGATGGTCCAGACAAAAGAATAGGTGCCGGCGTTGCTGATTCCGCCGATAGCAGTATTGGAGGAAGAAGGGTTGGCTGGTGTACCGCCGTTCAGGGCTGTCCATGTTCCGTTGCCGGTCGGTGGTGTGTTGGCGGTAAGGCTGATGGCTGAACCGGAACAAAGTTGCTGATCGGAACCTGCATTGGCAACCAGGAGTGAATCAACCGTGATTTGTACAGTGTCGCTGCTGGTGCAGGATCCATTTACAATGGTCCAGACAAAAGAATACGTGCCGGCCTGAAGGTTCGTGACGGCAGATGCCGGATTATTCGGAGCGGCAATGATGGCCGTGGAGGTACTGCTCCAGGTGCCGGTGCCCGGCGCTGCATTGTTGCCTGCCAGCAGGGTATTGTTACTGTTACAAAGCGTCTGGTCGGAACCGGCATTGGCCGTTACCGCCTGATCGATGGTGATGTTAACGGTGTCGCTGGAAATACAACTACCGTTGGTGACGGTCCAGACAAAGGCATAAATGCCGGCTGCACTCAGTCCGCCGATCGTGGTGGTGGCCGATGTTGGATTGGAGGGGGTGCCGCCGTTTAAGGCGGTCCATAAGCCGCTGCCAGTAGCCGGCGTATTTCCGTTCAGTACAATGGCCGAGCCGGCACAAAGCTGTTGGTCGGCGCCTGCATTGGCAGGAATCAGTGAATCAACATTAATGGTGACCGTATCTGCAGAAGTACAGCTGCCGTTGACAATGGTCCATACAAAAGTATAGGTGCCCGCCTGCAGGTTGCTTACAGAGGTTGAAGGATTATTGGGAGAAACGATGACGGCGGCCGAAGTGCTGGTCCAGGTACCGGTACCCGGTGCGGCATTGTTGGCCGCCAGAGTAGCCGAAGCGGCATTGCACAAGGTTTGATCAGGTCCGGCATTGGAGGTGATCAACTGACTAACGGTAATGGACATGGTATCACGACTCACGCAGGTGCCGTTGGTGACGGTCCAGATGAAGGTGTACGTGCCGGCCGTGGTCAGGTTGCTCACGCCGCTGGTCGCACTGGCAGGATTGGTGATGGTGGCCGAGGAGGTGGTGGTCCAGACTCCGCTGCCTGCCGCCGGTGTATTGCCGCTCAAGGTGGCTGTCCCGGGGCTGGAACAGATCTGCTGGTCGGGACCTGCAAGGGCGGTAATCAGTGAGTCAACCCGGATACGGACGGTATCTCTGCTCGTGCAGTTTCCATTGACAATGGTCCAGACAAACTGGTTGTTTCCATAGCTCAGTCCTGTGACGGCGCTGGAAGCGCTGGCCGGATTGCTGACCACTGCGCTACCGAGCGAAGTCCAGGTGCCGCTTCCGCTCGCAGGGGTATTTCCTGCCAGGGTGGCACCGGTCGCCGCGCAGAGGTTCTGGTCGGGTCCCGCATTGGCGGCGATAAGCGAATCCACCGTAATGCGGACTGTATCCCGGAGTACGCAGGCGCCGTTGGTAACGGTCCATACAAACACATAGACTCCCGCGTTAGTGATGCCGCCGAGTGCTGAATTCGGACTTGAGGGTGAACTGATGGTGGCCGGGGAGGTGGTGGTCCACAATCCGCTGGCCGGAAAAGGATTGTTTCCTGAAAGACTCACGGTCGTACCCTGACAGACCTGTTGATCGAGGCCGGCATTGGATGGCACCTGTACGTTGACCACCACCCGCATGGTATCCCTGCTGATGCAGGTTCCGTTGGTAATGGTCCAGATGAATACATGGGTACCGGGAGTCAGTGCGGTGATGCCCGTGACGGGGCTGGAAGGCGTGGTGATGGTACCGCCGTTCAGTTTGGTCCATACGCCGGTGCCGGGTGCGGGATTGTTCCCTGCCATGGTCACCGAGGTTTGTGATTCGCAGATCTGCAGGTCGGGACCAGCGTTGGCCGCGATCAGTGCATCAATGCGTATGATCACCGTATCGCGGCTGATGCAGGCGCCATAGGTGGTGGTGTAAACGAAAATATTTTGTCCCACCGACAGGTTGCTTACCGTGGTGGTGGCCGATGAAGGACTTGCAATGACGGCCGCCCCGGTGGTCGACCACAAGCCTGTGCCCGGAGCAGGGCTGTTGCCGCTGAGGGTGGCTGTGGTGGCATTGCAAAGCTGCTGGTCGGCGCCGGCATTGGCAACAACAGGATTACGGACAATGAAGGTTACGGTATCACGGGTGATGCAAGGACCGTTCGTAATGGTCCATACAAAATTGTAAAAACCGGCCGTATTGAGGCCGGTAACGGTGGTGACCGCGCTGCCCGGACTGGTGATGGTACCGCCGTTCAACGCTGTCCATACGCCGGTGCCGGGGGCCGGATTATTCCCGCTCAGGGTTCCCTGGGCGGTGCTGGTACAGATTTGCTGGTTGTTGCCGGCATTGGAGGTCACCGGAGCGGTAACGGTAATCAGCATCGTGTCGCGTGAAACACAGGCGCCGTTGCTGACGGTCCATATAAAAGAGTAGGAGCCGGCTGTCGTTAACCCGCTCACGTTAGATGAGGCACTGGACGGACTGGCAATCACGGCACCGGAACTGCTGGTCCAGGTACCGGTTCCCGGCGAGGGATTTCCGGCGGCCAGGGTGGCCGTTCCGGGTGAAGCGCAAACCTGCTGATCCGTGCCGGCTACTGGAACCAGTGGACTGGTTACCGTAATATTCATGGTATCCCGGGTCACGCAGGAACCGTTGGTAACGGTCCATACCATGGTATATGTTCCCGGAACAGTCAATCCTGTGACGGTGGAATTCCGGTTGGAAGGAGTGGTAATAATCGCTGCACTGCCGGTAGACCAGATTCCGGTGCCAGGCGCCGGATTGGAGCCGGCAAGCGTGGTGCTGCCGGTGGTGCTGCAAACCTGCTGGTCGGGACCGGCACTGACTATCACGGGCTGATCCACGATCACCGTTACCTGGTCGGCATCGCTGCAGGTGCCGTCAGAAACCACCCAGAAAAATAAATAGGTACCGGAAATAAGATTTGAAATGACTGTAGTATCGTTGGCCGGACTGGCAATCACCCCGGATGAAGCGGTAAACCAGGTTCCGGTAACACCGTTGATGGCCGGGTCGATGGCCATGATGGTGGTGGAACTTTGCGGAGAACATATCCTGACTGTGTTGTTGATCGCCTGCGCCAGCAGCACATAAATGACTTTTGTAGCCGTATCGCTGTTCCCGTTGGCATCGCTAACGACCAGGGTCACCGTATAATTGCCCCCCATTGTATAGGCATAACCGGGATTCTGGCTGGTGGAAGAACCTCCGTCACCGAATGTCCAGTTCCAGCCGGTGATGGCAGCGCCGCCGGCAAGCGAGAGATCAGTAAAGGATATGGAATTACCCACACACACAATGGTATCGTTGGCATCAAAAGCTGCCGTAGGCGCCTGCGCGGAAGCAGGCCGATAGACACTACAAATGAAGAGCAGGACGAATCCCGACCACTTCCATACGTTTGAAATTCGCAACATTCTCAATCAGGTTTTGATGTCGTGTGACACTTTTTGCTGAATTTCTTACGAAATGGATGTAAGGTTGGTTTCGGAAATACCGGATTAGTTAAAAGAATGCGCCCTGGGACTGCATTCGCCGATGTAAAATCCGCCTTGAAAACTACCGGATGCAAACCCCGTATACGTGCTTACGGACGAGGGGTTACAAAAAATTTAAAATTTCACAAAAACAAAGCCCGGCCTTACAGGGCCGGGCTCCGGGAACATTGAGAACTTGGGACTGTTAATGCTGATTCAGTAATTCCTTTACAAGTTGTGACACCAGTTTGTTATCGGCTTTTCCCGCCAATTGCTTGGTCACGGCGCCCATTACCTTCCCCATTTCAGCCGGCGATTTGGCACCGGTATCGAGGATGGTCTGTTTCACCACGGCTCTTATTTCATCTTCACCCATCATTTGAGGTAGGTACTTCGAAATGATGGCCACCTCTTCCATTTCCGGTTTGGCGAGATCCTCCCTTTGCTGGGTGTTGTAAATTTCGATGGATTCCTGGCGTTGCTTCACCAGTTTCTGAAGCATCCGCACCTCATCTTCTGCACTGAGTTCCTTTCCTCCACCGCTGGTTTTTGCCAGCAGGATGGCGGACTTGATGGCACGTATGGCCCGCAGCCCTGCTTCATCTTTCGCCAGCATCGCCGCCTTCAGGTCGGCCATGATCGTTTGTTCGAGACTCATCTTCGTGGATATTAATCTACCCTGTCGTGCAGGAAAGGATTGTTGGGACGAATTTCCGGTTTGTTGTCGTCAAGCGACAAGGTATAGCGGCTCACGCTGTTGTCGGAGGAGGCCGGTGTATTGTCCAGTTTCACGTTTCTCCTTTTGAAGGCCGGCTCTCTTTCCATGTCCGCCAGTCCGCTGGGAGAATTCAGACGCATGTTCACCTCTTTGAGGCGCATGATGCGCTCCCGTGAACGCTGATACATCTCTTCTTCAGCGCTGAGGGGCTGGTTGAAATCATTGTTGTTTTTCGGCGTCTCGCTGTAGAGATCGTGACGAACCACCGGCACATCGTTCATTTCGGCTACGGGAGTCGCAGGAGCCTGTTCAGCCTGAATATTCTTTATATACGGCTCTTCTTCCACCGGAGGAAACTCCAGTTCGATCAGGCCACTTTCAGTGCCCATTTCTGTAACCGACTCGTTGCTGTAGCTGATACTCATTTCTTCATTCTCTTCCACGCTTAGTTCCTCGCGAACAAAAAGGAAGGGTTCTGTGGCATCATTGGAAACAGGGGTCTCCTGCAGTTGTACGGGAGATTCCGTCTTTTCGGCTACAGGAGGAGCCGGAGGGGTAGTGTCCTCCAGGCGGTGCACAATGATTTCCGGCTTTCTGATTTCAGACTGCTTCTGCTCGCCGGTTTTAAATCCGGTAGCAATCACGGTAACCGAAACTTTGTCACCGAGGTTGGCATCGTGTCCCAATCCCAGAATGATTTCAGCGGTCTGACCGGCCTGCGCCTGGATGAAATCGTTGATCTCCCCTACTTCATCCATGGTCGCCTCGTTGTGCCCGCTGGTGATGCTGAGGAGGATGTAATTGGCTCCTTCAATCACGTTGTCGTTCAGCAAGGGTGAGTCAAGGGCAGCTTCGGCAGCACGCACAGCACGGTTGTCGCCTTCGGCTGCGGCAGAGCCCATGATGGCCACTCCGCTGTCTTTCATCACCGTTTCGATATCGGCAAAATCAACGTTGAGATGCATGGTATTGGTGATGATCTCCGCAATGCTCTTGGCCGCCACGGTCAGTATATCGTCGGCATGGCCAAAGGCCTTGCTCAATTGGAGGTTTCCGTGTATTTCACGGAGTTTATCGTTGCAGATGATCAGCAAAGCATCCACATTCTTTTTCATTTCCTCAATACCGGCTTCGGCCTGCTGCAGGCGTTTGCGTCCTTCAAATCCAAAGGGAATTGTTACAATGCCCACGGTCAGGATACCCATCTCGCGCGCGATGCCGGCAATGACCGGAGCCGCACCGGTACCGGTACCTCCGCCCATACCGGCCGTTATGAATACCATGCGCGTACCATCATTGAGTAGGTTCTGGAGTTCTTCGATGTTTTCATTGGCTGCCTTCTTTCCTACTTCAGGAATGGCGCCTGCGCCCCGTCCTTTGGTGAGTCCGGGTCCCAATTGCATTTTAAAAGGAACCGGGCTGACTTCCAGCGCCTGCGCATCGGTATTGCAGACCAGGAAATCCACGCCTTTGATGCCCAGTTTAAACATATGGTTGACCGCGTTGCTGCCGCCGCCGCCGACACCGATTACCTTGATAATCGAATTTTCTTCCTTATGCAGGTCAAACTGGATCAGGGAAGGTTTTTGATTGGGAAATTCTTGCTGATTCATGGTTATGATTTTTTTGTTTTTAGCAGGTTATGGGTATTATAATTTATCGTCTTTGTCGTCGCCGAGAATTTCGGTGTTGAAAATGCTTTTCCACCAGCCTTTCTTTTCGGGGTTTTTCTGCTCTTCGCGGGCGGGTGCAGTAAGCGGATTCTTGCGCTCTTTCTCCAGATCCTGGAGTCCTTTAATCACCAGTCCTACGCCCGTGGCATACATCGGGCTCTTCACTTCATCCATGCCTTTGCCCAGGTGCTCGTTCGGATAGCCGATGCGGGTATCCATGCCGGTGATGTACTCCACCAGTTGCGTGATGTGCTTGAGCTGTGCCCCGCCACCGGTAATTACGATGCCGGCAATCAGCTTTTTCTCAAATCCCGAACTCTTGATTTCGTAGTATACGCTTTCAATGATCTCTTCCATCCTGGCCTGAATGATGGAGGCCAGGTTTTTCACGGAGATCTCCTTGGGTTCACGGCCACGCAATCCGGGAATGGAAACGATTTCGTTGTCCTTCATCTGCCGGGCAAGGGCGGAGCCGAAACGGGTCTTGAGCAGTTCGGCCTGGTTGCGGATGATGGAACAACCTTCCTTGATGTCGTCGGTGATCACATTGCCACCAAAAGGAATCACCGCCGTATGCCGGATGATGCCGTCCTGGAAGATGGCGATGTCGGTGGTTCCGCCGCCGATATCCACCAGCACCACGCCGGCTTCCTTCTCCTCTTCGGTCAGAACGGCCTCCGCCGATGCCAGCGGCTCAAGAATAATATCCACGGTTTTCAGGCCGGCTTTGGTCACACACTTCTGGATGTTATTGGCCGCGGTAATCAGCCCGGTGATGATATGACAATTGGCTTCCAGGCGTACACCCGACATCCCGATCGGATCCTTGATGCCCTGTTCGTTGTCCACAATGAACTCCTGCGGGATGACGTGAATGATTTCTTCGCCGGGAGGCATGGCCAGCTTGTACATGTCTTTGATGATGGCCTCAATGTCCCTGCGGCTGATTTCATCGTTGGTGCTGGTGCGGGTGATCATGCCGCGATGCTGCATACTCTTGATGTGCTGGCCGGCAATGCCCACGTGCACATCACTGATCTCCACTCCCGATTTAGCTTCGGCCTCGGCCACTGCCTCCTTGATGGATATCACCGTTTTCTCGATGTTGGCTACTATACCGCGCATCACGCCGAGTGATTCGGAACGGCCCATGCCCATCACTTCCACCTTGCCGTGTTCATTCCTGCGTCCCACAATCGCGGCAATCTTTGTGGTACCAATGTCAAGGCCTACTATGATGTCTGAATTTTCCATCAAAATTTTGTTTTTGTACATACAACCTGGTCTTTGAACTTCAGGTTGATCAGGTTATAATTGTTCCAACCGGTTTTATTGAGTCCTTCGCGGTAAAAGACCATCAGGTTTCTGAACTTGCTTTCCAGGCGGCTTGTGTCGCCGAGCAGGATCCGGTGGTTGCCAATCCGGGGGATGAGCTCCAGCTCCTGAAACTCGTTTACATAAATCTGTTCCGCATTCGCCGACCAGAAGGTATCGGCCTCTACGAAGCGGGCCAGCGCGTAAACCTGCTCAATGGTGCGCGGGAGGAGGCGCTCTGATGAATCTTTCGCCACAAAACGGTACCCGATTTTCATCTCGGCATAGGTATTGAAAATATAACCGCTGGCCACCAGGGCCGGAGGAGTATAACGCTCTGATAATGGCATGAATGTGCCGGTCTTGTCAATATAAAACTGCTCGTCGTTTTTGTTGATGATTCTCACGATGGGATTGCGTTGTACCAGGTCAATATGCAGTTTTCCGCCAATCGCTGAATATACTTCGACGTCCTCTACGAAGGGGTTCGTCAAAATGATTTTTTCCAACAGGGCGGTGTTGATGGTGCCTACGGCTTTGCCCAGCACTTTTCCTTTGCTGTTGACCAGTGCCAGGACCTCACTTTTATCAATGAACTCATGGCCGAGATCTTCGTTCATCCTGATGATGACTTCCGAACAGCGCAGTTCATCCTGCTTATGACTGACAAATCCCAGCAGGGCAAACATGCCGCAGGCAAAGAGTGACCAGCCCGCCACCGTGAAAATTTTCCTGTAGTTGATCTGTGTTTTCATGCTTTTTCCAAGAGAGTTTTAACGGGCAGTACCAATTGATCAATATCGCCGGCTCCCAGGGTCAGGAAAACCTCCGGCCGGCGCAGACGCAATTGCCGGATCAGTTCCTCCTTGCTAACCCTGTGCTTATCCGCAATGCTTACACGATCGAAGATAATGCCGGCATCCACACCGGCAATGGGCTCTTCCCTGGCCGGATAAATGTCGAGCAGATAGAGGGTGTCGAGGAGGCTGAGGCTTTCTGCGAATCCTTCTGCAAAATCACGGGTACGGCTGTAGAGATGGGGCTGAAAGGCTCCGCATATTTTCCGGCCCGGATACAACTCACGGGCCGAGAGGATGGCGGCTTTCAACTCAGCGGGGTGATGGGCATAATCATCGATGTAGACCACATCCGGCCTTCTGACCTGGTATTCAAAACGGCGTTGCACCCCTGCATAAGTGGCGAGTGCGTCCTTTAACGATACCAGGTCCACTCCGCGTTCGATCGCCAGGGCACTGGCCGCTACAGCATTCTCCACATTGTGCCGCCCGGGAAGCCCAAGGGTCAGGTCTTCCAGCACATAGGCAGGAGTCACCAGATGAAAGTGATAACGTCCATCCCTCACCGTGATATGATCAGCGGAATAATCGGCCTTCCGGTTATCGAGGCCATAGCTGAGGGGGCGGGCAGCGGCAGGTCCCGTGTCAAGACCGTATTTACGAAGGATGAAACCGTCCGGCTTCACCTGTGATGCAAAAGTCCGGTAGTTCCGGTGCATCTCCTCCTGGTTTCCGTAAATATCCAGGTGATCGGCATCCATCGAGGTGATGATGGCCGCCTCCGGAAACAAAGTCAGGAAAGAACGGTCGAACTCATCCGCCTCCACCACGATTTCATGTGTATCGCCGGACAGATCTCCCAGCAGCAGATTGGAGCCGAAATTGACACTGATGCCGCCGAGGAAGGCGCTTACATTGTGTCCGGCCACCTGAAGAATGTGTGCGAGAATCGACGAAGTAGTGGTTTTACCGTGCGTACCGGCCACCGCAAAAGTGGTCTGCTGCGCCGTGATGAGGCCCAGCACCTCCGAACGCTTGAGTATGCGATAACCTTCGCTTCTGAAAAAACCAAGTCCGGTATGGTGCGGCGGAATCGCCGGCGTAAGCACAATCAGTGTCCCTTCCTTTTCGGCCGCAGATTTAAAGCGGGCCGGAATGCTGTCGACATCATCATCAAAATGGATGTGCATTCCCTCCTTTCTCAGCGCATCGGTCAGCGGGGTGGAACTGCGGTCGTATCCGGCCACGGTTATTCCGGCCGCCAGAAAAAAACGGGCGAGGGCACTCATGCCGATTCCTCCTATTCCGAGGAAATACACCTGTTTAATGTCCTGCCGGTTCATCACGGTTCTTTTACTTTTTTACTAATTGTATGACTTCACGGGCGATATCCTGCGCCGCCAGGGGCCGGGCCAGAACCGACATGTTCTCCGCCAATGTCCTGCACAGTTCCTTGTCCTGTATCAGCTTCAAGGCTTCGTTCACCAGCCGTTGAGCAGTTTCGGCATCCGGCACCAGCAAGGCGGCCTGTCGCTCCACCAGGGCCAGGCAGTTTTTTGTCTGATGGTCTTCGGCCGCTGTGGGCAAAGGCACCATGATGGAAGGCTTGCGTACGATGCAAAGTTCCGATACCGTACTTGCTCCGGCCCGGGTGACCACCGCATCCGACAAGGCATAGGCCAGATCCATGCGTGAAATGAAATCCATTGCCTTGATTCGCTTGCTGTGGAGTTGCGCCACAGCCGCCTGTGCTTCCGGGCCAAAAAGTTTACCGGTTTGCCAGAGCACCTGTATGCCTGCATTGTCCAGTTCCTTCAATCCGTCACGGATGGCCCTGTTGATACTTCTTGCGCCCTGGCTCCCTCCTACCACCAGGAGGGTTGGCACATCCGGACTAAGCCCGAAAAAAGCGGCGGCTTCGCCGCGCTTTCCTTCTATCTGACGGATGTCCTCGCGGACGGGGTTGCCCGTGAAAACAATTTTTGCGGCGGGAAAGAAACGGTCCATCTGTTCATAGGCCACACAGATCTTAGCTGCACGCCGGGCCAGCAGCTTGTTGGTGATGCCGGGATAGGAATTCTGTTCCTGGATAAGTGCGGGTATACCTTGCCGTGAGGCCATGTAAAGCAGGGGTCCGCTGGCATAGCCCCCGACTCCAACGGCCACGTCCGGTTTGAATTCCCGGATGATCGCCGCGGCTTTCCGGAGACTCCGGATCAGTTTAAACGGAAAAGAGAGATTGTCGAGACTGAGCTCCCGTTTGATGCCGGCAATGGGAAGACCCTGAATCGTATAGCCTGCCGCCGGCACTTTTTCCATCTCCATTTTTCCTTCCGCGCCTACAAAAAGTATATCGGTACTGCTGTCGAGAGCCTTCAGGGCATTGGCAATAGCAATGGCAGGAAAGATGTGCCCTCCGGTACCTCCTCCGCTGATGATAACACGGATATGTGAATCAGGCTGTGGCAAGCTGAACGTTGCTTTCGTTTTCGGTTTTATCTATTTCACTGCTCACACTCAGGATGATGCCGAGTGCGGCACTGGTAAACCAGATGGAAGTACCGCCCATACTCAGCATGGGCAGCGGTTGTCCCGTGACAGGAAAGAGATTGACGGCCACCGCCATGTTGATCATGGCCTGAAAGACCAGGCTGAAGGCACAGCCGATGGTGATCAGGGCCGCAAAGGCCCGTTCCGTTCGCTTAACTATCTGCAGGGCGCGGTAGAAGAGCAATAAATACAGAAACACCACGATGCCGCCTCCCAACAGACCGTACTCCTCCACGATGATGGCAAAAATGAAATCCGAGTACGGATGCGGAAGGAAATTGCGTTGATCACTGTTGCCCGGACCTTTCCCGATCAACCCCCCGGTGGCAATGGCTATTTTGGCCTGCTGCACCTGGTAATTTCCCTCTTCTTCGCCGCCGCTGAAATTTTCAATTCGGGCTTTCCAGGTATCGATACGGCCTTCGTATCCGGTCAGATAAGCCACCAGCAGGAAGAGGCTGAAGAGTACCGTCGCGATGCCGATCATGGAGGCGATGTACTTCACGCTGATGCGTCCGATGAACATCAGGATGATGCAGGTGGTGAAAAGTACCGCCGCGGTGGAGAAATTGGCCGGCAGGATGAGTCCGCACACTAAACCCACCGGAATGATGATGGGAACAAATGCACTTTTGAAATCCTTGATGTTGTCCTGCTTCTTTGAGAGCATGCGGGCTACATACAGGATCAGGGCCACCTTGGCGAAGTCGGAAGTCTGGAAAGATAATCCGATGATGGGCAGGGTGAGCCAGCGGCTGGCTTCGTTGATATTGCTTCCTAAAAGCAGGGTCATGAAAAGCAGCGGGATGGCCACAATGATTCCCATCGTGGCAATGCGGGCATAGAAGGTGTATTTCACGAAATGGCCACCGTACATCAGGGCGAAACCAAGCAACATGATGATGCCGTGCTTAAAAAGATAGTACTCTGTATTTCCCGACTGGTACTTGTACGCCAGTGTACCGGTCGAACTATACACGGCAAGGATACTCATGATGCTGAGGAGGATCACGATTAACCAGATGGTACGGTCGCCTTTGAAATACGATTCAAGCCAGGTCATGGTGTGGAGATTGAATTCCGGTGATTAAAGTGTACGAACCGCCGCCTTGAATTTGCGACCGCGATCTTCATAATTTTCAAAGAGATCAAAGCTGGCGCAGGCGGGGGAAAGCAGGACGGCATCTCCCTTCTTACCCAAACGGTAGGCGGCCTGCACCGCTTCCTCGGCCGAGGCCGTTTCCACAATCACCGGAACAAGATCACGGAATGCATCCACAATCTTTTTGTTGTCGGCACCCATGCACACGAGTGCTTTCACGCGTGATTCCACCAGCTCTTTCAGCATGTCGTAATCGTTGCCTTTGTCGACACCGCCGGCAATCCAGATGGTGGGCTTGTCCATACTTTCCAGCGCATACCAGGTGGAATTCACATTGGTGGCCTTTGAATCATTGATGAAATCGATTCCATGAACAGAACTGACAAATTCCAGCCGGTGCTCGATGTTTTCAAAGTCAGAGAAACTTTCGCGTACAAGGTCTTTACGAATGTCGAGGATGCGGCCTGCGATACCGGCAGCCATCGAATTGTAAAGGTTGTGTTTACCCTGGAGGGCCAGATCATGGATCGACATAGAGAAGTGTTGGTTATTGGTTTGAATACAGAGTAGTTCGTTCTCAAGCCATGCACTCATGCCTTCCTTCTTTTTGATGCTGAAAGGAAAGCATTGCATGACGGGATTAATTTTTTCCATCTGCTGCAGGGTGAGCTCATCGTCGGCGCAGTAGATGAAGGCGTCCTCCGGACGCTGGTTTTGTAAAATCCTGAACTTTGATGCGATGTAATTGCTTAACTGGTAATCGTAGCGGTCGAGGTGATCAGGTGTAATGTTGGTCAGGATACCGATATCGGCTCTGAAGTCGTAACAGCCATCCAGCTGGAAACTGGAAAGTTCAAGCACGTAATAATCCATTTCGGATTCGGCTACCTGCCGGGCGAAACTCCTTCCTACATTGCCGCCCAGGCCTACCTTGAGCCCTGCTTTGCTCAGCAGATGATGGGTAAGCAGCGTGGTGGTGGTTTTCCCGTTGGTACCTGTGATGCATATCATCCGGGCATTGGTGTGTTTGCCGGCAAATTCAATTTCCGAGATTACCGGAATGCCCGCCGCTTTCAAGGCCTTCACCGGCGCTGCCTTGTCCGGAATACCCGGACTCTTTACGGCCAGGGTAGCCTCCAGCAAGCGGCTTTCGGTATGCTGACCTTCTTCGAAAGGAATGCCGCGCTCCTGCAACTCTGCTTTGTACTTGTCCGCAATCCGGCCTGCATCCGATACGAAAACCTCAAGTCCCAGCTGCCGGGCCAGAATAGCGGATCCGACACCGCTTTCAGCAGCACCCAGAATCACCATCTTTTCGTTACGGATTGTCATGTGTTATCTCAGTTTCAGCGTCACCACACTCAGGACCGCCAGCATGATGCCTACAATCCAGAAGCGGGTCACAATTTTTGATTCGTGATAGCCGAGTTTCTGGTAATGGTGGTGCAAGGGCGACATGCGCAGGATGCGTCGTCCCTCACCGTATTTTTTCCTGGTGTATTTGAAGTAACTTACCTGCATCATCACCGAGAGGTTCTCTACGAGGAAGATGCCGCAGATGATCGGAATCAGCAGCTCTTTACGGATGGCAATGGCAAAAACCGCAATGATGCCGCCCAGGGCCAGGCTTCCGGTGTCGCCCATGAATACCTGCGCCGGATAAGAATTGTACCATAGAAACCCAACGCAGGCCCCGACAAAGGCACTCATGAAGACCATGAGTTCGCCGGTGTTGGGGATGTACATGATGTTCAGGTAATCGGCAAATACGGTGTTGCCCGACACGTAGGCGAAGATGGCCAGCGTGGTGCCGATGATGGCGCTGGTACCGGTGGCCAGGCCGTCAATACCATCGGTGATGTTGGCACCGTTGGATACGGCGGTGATGATGAATGTGACAATCAGTATAAACAGCAGCGGAAGCATCCACGACTTCTGGTCACCGGCCCAGCCGATCAGCTCTGCATAATCGAATTCGTTGTTTTTCAGAAAGGGGATGGTGGTCTTGGTCGATTTCTCGTTCACACCCGAAAAAATGACGCCTTCGGAATTATCGAGGTCGTCAATCACATTGCTTTGCTGCTTCACGACGATGTGTGAGGCATCCACTTTCTCCCGTACCACCACGTTAGGATTGAAATAAAGTACCGCGCCGATGATGAGGCCAAGCCCCACCTGCCCCACCAGCTTTGATTTGGCCCTCAGGCCTTCTTTATCCTTTTTAAAAACCTTGATGTAATCATCGAGGAATCCGATGAAGCCCAGCCAGAGTGTGCTGATGATCATGATGATGATGTACACATTGTCGAGGCGCGTGAAAAGAAGTGTAGGAATCAGGATGGCGGCAATGATGATGAGTCCGCCCATGGTGGGGGTTCCCTGTTTCTGCTTTTGACCTTCCAGTCCGAGATCCCGTATGGTTTCCCCTACCTGCAGGCGCAGCAGCTGACGGATAATTCCCTTTCCCAGAAAGAGGGTAATCACCAGGGAGGTGATGATGGCCATCGCCGCACGGAAGGACAGGAAGCGGAACACCCCGGCTCCGGGGAAGTCGTAGGTCTTATCGAGGTAATCAAAGAGATAATAGAGCATGTTCAGCAGAGTTCAAATGATTCTTCCAGCACCTGTACGTCATCAAAAGGGTATTTCACGCCCTTGATCTCCTGGTACTTTTCATGTCCTTTTCCGGCCAGCAGAATGATATCGCCGGGTTTGGCCAGTGCGCAGGCGGTGCGTACGGCCTCACGCCGGTCCGTTACCGACAATACCTTTTTCATGTGATGCGGGGCCAGTCCCTCCTTCATCTGGGCGATGATACTGTCAGGATCCTCACTGCGTGGATTGTCCGAAGTAAAAATCACCCGGTCACTGTTTTCGCAGGCTATGGCAGCCATTTGGGGCCGCTTCCCTGCATCGCGGTCTCCACCGCAGCCGATGATGGTAATGACCTGTTCATTGCCCTGCCGTATATCACCGATCGTCTGCAACACGTTCAGCAAGGCATCGGGCGTATGGGCATAATCGATTATTCCGGTTACTCCGTGGGCGCTGTTGATGCGTTGAAACCTTCCTTCGGGAGCCGTGAGGGTGCTGAGGGCAGTAAGCACGTGCAGCCTTTCCTCGCCCAGCATCATGGCCGTGGCGTAAACGGCCAGCAGGTTATAGGCATTAAAGAATCCAGAAAGCCTGCACACCACATCGTGCCCGTCGATGCTGAGCATCAGTCCGGCGAGGGTGCTTTCCATGACCCTGGCCTTATAATCCGCCACCCCGGTCATGCTGAAGGTCCTGACCTGCGCGCGCGTGTTCTGAACCATGATTTTATGGTTGCGGTCGTCTGCGTTCAGCAGGGCGAAGGCTTCGGCAGGGAGCATGTCAAAGAAACCCTTCTTCGCCCGGATGTATTCATCAAAAGTTTTGTGGTAATCGAGGTGATCGCGCGAGATATTGGTGAACACGCCGCCTTTAAACTGCAGGCTGCTGACACGGTGCTGCACCACGGCATGGGAACTTACTTCCATAAAACAATGTGTGCATCCGGCCTCTGCCATTTTGGATAGCAGGGCATTCAGCTGCAAGGGATCCGGGGTGGTGTGGGTGGCGGGAATTTCCAGATCATTCACCAGGTTACGGACCGTACTGATCAATCCGGTTTTGTAACCAAGCTGCCTGAACAGGCTGTGCAGGAGCGTTACGGTGGTGGTTTTACCGTTGGTGCCGGTCACACCGATGAGGCTGAGCCGGGCGGACGGATGATCGTAGTAATTGGCCGCGATGATGGCCAGCGCCAGGGACGTATCCTTCACCCGTATATAGGTAATGCCGGAGATTGGCTCCGCAGGCATCTCTTCGCAAAGGATCGCCACCGCACCCCTGGCTATCACGTCGCTGATAAAATCATGGCCATCGCTCCGCGTTCCCCGCACCGCCACAAACAGGCTGCCCTCTCCCGCCTGACGGGAATCAAAACATACTTTCTCGATAGAGATAGTGGTACTTCCACTTACCTCCTCGATGCCGGTCTTGTAAAGAAGATCGCTGAGTATTTTCATTAACTGAGTTCGATGATGATCTGCTGGCCTTTCAGGAGTTTCGTTCCGGGTTTGATCGATTGGCGAACGACCGAACCGCGGCCCAGCGGCTTTACCTGGAGGCCCTGGCTTTCGAGGAGGTACAATGCATCACGGAGTCCCATACCCGTTACATTGGGTACAGTTTCGTCTTCCGGCGTGAAGGGTTGTTGCCGGGACGTGGTCCAGCCGTTGGCCGGTCCTCCGTATTCTATTTTTAATCCCTTGCTGACTTTCGCGGCCGGGAACGCACGGCCGGCTTTCAGGGGAGGAAATCCTGCAAACAGGGAGTCGGGTACCGCTTCCAGCTCTTTGTGCATCTGTATGTCGAGGGCGTACACCTTGTCCGCAATGTCTTTAAATACCGGACAGGCAATGGATGCGCCGTAATAAACGTCCTTGCCCGGTGCATACACCACGACGATGCAGGAGTAGCGGGGATTGTCAGCGGGGAAATATCCACAGAAGGAGGCCTGGTACTTGACCTTCCCGTTTTTATAGCCGTCCTTTCCCTGTGCGATCTGGGCCGTCCCGGTCTTGCCGGCAATGCTGTACTGGGCATGCTTAATGTGTGAAGCGGTACCGGTGGTCACCACCTCTTCCAGCATGCGCCTTGCTTTTTCAATAGTGGCCGCCGAACAAATGCTGTCGGACACCACCTTGGTCTGGAAGGTCTTCAGCACCTTGCCCTTGTTTCGTATTTCTCTCACAAAAAGCGGCTGCACCATTTTACCGTTATTGGCCACCGCATTGTAAAAGGTGAGCAGTTGTAGCGGTGTCAGGCGTGATTCATACCCGATGGAGAGAAAAGGCAAGGACACTTTCGACCAGTCTTTGTCGCGGGTATCTTTCAGCCGGGGAACCGATTCACCGGGCAACTGCAGGGAAAGCGGCTCCGCCACGTGCATGGAACGCAAGCGGTCAATAAACTGCTGCGGATTCCGGCTGTAGTATTTCATGGCGATTCTTGAAATGCCCACGTTGGAGGATACTGCGAAGGCCTTCTTCACGCTGACCCTGCCGTACCCGCCTTCGTGCGAATCCCTCATTTTGATGCCTCCCGCCAGGAGCATCTCTCCGCCAAAAGTGTCGGTGCTGTCATCAAGATCCACATAACCGTCTTCCATGGCGGCCATCAGGGTGGCCAGCTTGAAGGTAGAGCCGGGCTCCGTACCCTGTCCGATGGCATAGTTGTAATCTTCACGGTAGGTATCGTCATCGCCGGCGCGCTTGAGATTGGCAATGGCCTTCACATGGCCGGTGGCTACTTCCATGAGGATGGCGCAACCCATGTCGGCATCGTGCTCCTGCAGCTGGCGAAGCAGCGCATTTTCCGCCACGTCCTGCAAATTCAGATCAATGGTGGTGATGACGTCGCTGCCGTCTTGGGGCTCAATTTCATTCTCGGTATTCACCGGCTTCCAAACGTTGCCGGCTATACGCTGCATCAGGCGTTTGCCTGTGGTGCCCCGGAGGCTTTCATCAAAAGCGCCTTCAATACCCACCGACTCCACGTCTTTGTTCGCCATTTTATAACCGATGGTACGGGAGGCCAGCAGCTTGAAGGGCTTTTCACGGCGGCTGAGCTGGTCGATGATGAGGCCACCCTTATTTTTCCCCAGCCTGAACAGCGGGAAGGTACGCAGGGCTTTCTGTTCCTTGAAGGACACATTGCGCTTCAGCAGGAAATAGCGATCGCCCTCGCGACGGCCCTCTTTCAGAAGGCGCTTGTATTCATTCTTTGATTTATCCCTGAACAACTGCGAAAGGCAAAGGGCCAGCGAGTCGACCTGCTCGTTGAAAACATCGTTCTTCAGCCCGGATGCTTTCAGGTCAATGTGCACATCGTAACGCGGCAGGGATGTAGCCAGCAGACTTCCATCGCTGGCATAAATATTTCCGCGCATCGGCGGGATGGTATGGTAGCTGAGTGTCAGACTGTCGGCTTTACTCTTCCAGTATTCACCTTCTGCAAACTGGAGGTAGCCCACCCGGCTCAGAATCGCGATGCCAAAGAGGATGAACCCGGCAAAGACCAGGTAACTCCTTTTTAAAATATCTGATTTTCTTTCAGCCACCTCTGTTTCGCTTTAGTTGCGGGTTTTAGTTTTCAGGAGAATTTTACGCGGCGCCATGGTCGACTCCTTCACGCCCTTGGATTGAATGGCGGCCGCTACTTCGGTCAGTTTGGAACGGTACATCAGTTCGTTGCGCGCGGTAATGAATTCGGCACGGAGTTCTTTCAGCTCCCTTGTGGTACGATCGATATCACGGATCGTTTTCTCAGCATAATAGCTGTTGCCGATGTACACCAGCGCCAGCAGAAAGAGAAAAAACAGGTAGGGCATAAAACTCATCACCGCCTTACGGTCGAAATAGCCAAACACATTCACCACACGGATGAAGGTGCGTGCCGCATTCTCGCCGGATGGCTTTCTGACGGCCGGCTGCGTTTCCGCTGCTTCCTGCCGGGGCTGTCGGATTTTGTTCATAGTCGTTCGGCAATACGCATTTTTGCGCTGCGGGAGCGCGGGTTCATCTCCACTTCTTCGGGCGAAGGCTCCACCGGTTTACGGGTGAGTGATTTAAACAGAAGGCCGGTACTGTGACCGAAAAGGTCTTTGTGCAATTCGCCCTCGAAATTCCCGGTATTCAGGTAGTTTTTTACGAGGCGATCCTCCAAACTATGGTAGGAGATTACCACCAGGCGTCCGCCTTTCCGCAGCACCTTAGCCGACTGCTGCAGCAAATCGCGCAGCGCCGACAGTTCATCGTTCACCTCAATCCGCAACGCCTGGAACAATTGTGCATAGAAGGTGTTTTCCTTTGTACGTGGCGCAAACTTCATGACCACCTGACGCAACTCACCGGACGTATTGATGAATTGCCGGCCCCTCTGCAGAACTATCTCGGCGGCCACCCGGCGGGAGGCAGCCAGTTCTCCGTATTCACGGAAAATGCGGGTGAGTTCGGGCTCCGGATAATAATTGATCACGTCTTTCGCGGTGAGCGATTGCGACTGATCCATGCGCATGTCGAGCACGGCGTCAAAACGGATGGAAAAACCGCGCTCCGCCACATCAAACTGGTGCGAGGACACGCCGAGGTCGGCCAGGATGCCATCCACCGGCACCGCACCCATTTCCTCCAGTCGCACCGCAAGATTTCTGAAATTATCAGGCACCAGCGTAAATCGCGTATCTGCATGAACGTTATCCTGTGCATCCTTGTCCTGATCGAAGGCGACCAGTTTCCCCTGACCCAGCTTCGACAAAATAAGCGCTGAGTGTCCGCCACCGCCGAACGTCACATCCACATACGTGCCTTCCGGAACGATCATCAGACCATCCACCGCAGCATCGAGCAGCACCGGCTTATGATATGTCACGCCCCGCACCTCCAATGTTCAGTTTGCCCATTACTTCTTCAGCCAGTGCCGAAAAATCTTTCGGCTCTTCGCTGATGAGCTGGTTGTAACGATCTACCGACCAGATTTCAATCTTGTTGGACCATCCGTACAGCACAAGCTCCTTATCGATTCCGGCATATTCGCACAGACGTTTCGGCAGCAAAATGCGGCCTGCCGCGTCCAGCTCCAGCTCCGTGGCGCCGCGAAAGAAATAACGCGCGAACTCACGGTTCCTGGCTACGAACATATTCAGCCCGTTGATCACCTCACTGATCTTCTTCCACTCGTCCATCGGAAAAAGAGAAAGACAGTTTTCGAAACCACGGTTGATCATGAATTTCTCATTGGCCTCGGGTGCTACCTGCCTGCGCAAAGCCGAAGGAAGACTCAAACGGCCTTTGGCGTCGAGCTTGCATTCGTATTCACCGTGGAATTGCGACATGATTCAGGTTAGGTTCAGGAGCCTTTTCGGGCTGCGGTGGTAAAAATAATCCAATTTCTACCACTTCATCCCACTTTCTCCCACTTTGTTAAAAACTTTTCCGGCCTGCTTTTATTGCTTTGCAACCTGGAAAAAGGCCGCCGGATCGACCTGAAAACCGGGGCGACTTTGGCCAAATATAGGCCCCGAATTCATCTTATTATTTTAATTATTAGGCACTTATGAACAGGCTAGGGTGAACAATTAAAAATGTATGCTTCCTGATCCGGACACCCGGAAAAACGAAACGGGTCAGGTAAAATGGGCTGCCTGAGCGAATCCTGCTGATCCGATGCCCTGTTTTACCGGCAAATAAACAAATGGCTGTTAATGAATATTTTAATCTGAAACGAAAACGGGCTCATCTCCCACTTCCGGTCTAAAAGTTCCGGATCCCGAAAATTTAGCGGGGAATTCTGTCGTCTTTTAGCGTAAATCGGGCCGTTCCGGGCGATCCACTATTTTAGGCCAATTGATTTCAGTGTATGCCTGAAGCCGAACAGAAAAAATTCATCGACATTGAAGAGGTGATCAGAGGGAAGAATCCGGCCCTTCTGAGATGGATGCCCGGCTTCCTGCTCCGGTACATCAAGCGCATTATTCATCAGGACCATATCAATGATTTCATTCGCCGGCACGGCGATAAACAGTCGCATGCCTTTGTAAATGAAATTATTAAAGAATTCGGGGCGGAGGTGACCTTTGAAGGGCTGGAAAACCTACCGGCCTCCGGAGGCTGTATCATCGCGGCCAATCATCCCATTGGCGGGTTGGATGCCATGGCCCTGATTCAGGTGCTGGCACACAAAAGAAAAGACATCAAATTCATCGTCAACGATGTACTCCTCAGCATTAAAAACCTGGGGGAGTTCTTTGTGGGTGTTAACAAACACGGTAAAAACACCACCGAGGTGCTGGATCTCATTGACAGCTTTTATGCGGGAGAAGGCCTGATGCTCATCTTTCCGGCCGGACTCGTTTCAAGAAAGCAAAACGACGGACTGATCCGTGACCTGGTCTGGAAAAAGAGTTTTATCGTAAAGGCGAAAAAATTCAGGCGCGACATTGTGCCGGTGCACATTGCCGGCAGAAACTCCGCTTTTTTCTACAACCTCGCCCGCTTGCGCACCCGGCTGGGCATCAAAGCCAACATTGAGATGTTTTACCTGATGGATGAGATGTATCATCAGCTCGGGAAAAATATCCATGTACGTATCGGTAAGCCGATTGCATACGAAACATTCGGTTCAACCTACAACGATCACGAGTGGGCTCAGAAAGTAAAAGAGCATATTTATAATTTAGCCGAAGGGAAGGATCACTTCCAAGCCTGAATCGTATGCAAGACATCATTCCACCCGTAGCACTGGCGCTCATCGAGAAAGAACTGACGAAGGATCGTTTTGTACGCATCACCAACAACGGGTCCAACCACCTGTACATCGTCAACCAGCACAATGCGCCGAATGTCCTCCGTGAAATCGGACGGCTAAGGGAGATCAGTTTCCGCGATGCCGGAGGAGGCACCGGCCTGGATTGTGACCTGGACACATTCGACACCTGCGAAAAATGCTACGAGCAACTCATCGCCTGGAATCCGGAAGAGAAGGAAATCATGGGCGGTTACCGCTTTATCCGCTGCGGTGATACTGATAAAAACGAGGAGGGCATTTATGAATTGGCGACGGCGGAACTCTTTCATTTTTCAGAAAAATTCATCCGCGATTATCTCCCCTACACCATCGAACTGGGACGTTCATTTGTTCAGCCAAAATACCAGCCACGACCTGAAAACCGCAAAGGACTTTTTACGCTGGATAATTTATGGGACGGTCTGGGGGCCATCCATGTAGATCATCCCGACATCCGGTATTTTTTCGGCAAAGTCACCATGTATCCGCATTTCAATACCGAAGCGCGCGACATGATCCTGCATTTCATGCAGCATTATTTTCCTGATCCGGAGCATCTGGTAACTCCTCTGCATCCTCTGCCCATTTTACACGACATGCGCAGCTTTGAAGCCGAGTTGCAAGAACTTCCCTATAAGGAAGGGCATAAAATCCTGAACCACCATGTACGGGCCAGAGGAGAAAACATTCCACCGCTGGTGAACGCCTACATGAACCTCAGCGCCACCATGCGCACCTTTGGGACCTCACTGAACGATCATTTTGGCGAAGTGGAAGAAACGGGGATTTTGGTCACCCTGGCCGACATCTATGAAACCAAGAAAGAAAGGCACGTCAATACCTACGTGAAAAGCGGAGCGTAAGACCAGCGAGCACTTTAAAAAAAAAGCCGTCAATCGGCCTGCTGCCAAATCTTCGATACCTCCGCGATGTACTTCAGCAATTCGTCCCTGCCGGTACCTTTTTCCGCCGAGGTGATGAAGAAAGGAGGCGTCTCTTCCCAGTATTCCAGCATGGCTTCGCGGAATTTCTGCACGTTTTCCTCTACCACCGATTTGCCGATTTTATCCGACTTGGTAAACACCACGGAGACGGCGAGCCCATGCTCTCCCAGTTTATTCAAAAACGCCAGATCACTTTTTTGCGGCTCGATGCGAACATCCACCAACACAAAAACATTGAGCAGGTTTTCCCGCTTACCCAGGTATTGGTAGAGTGTTTTTTCCCATTCGGCCCGCATGGTCTGGGCCACTTTTGCATAACCGTAACCGGGGAGATCCACCAGGTACCAGTTCTTGTTGATGAGATAATGATTGATGGTTTGGGTCTTTCCGGGATGAGAGGAAGTATGGGCCAGCTCCTTGCGCTTCACCAGACAATTGATCAGCGAAGACTTCCCGACATTGGATCTTCCGATAAAAGCAAATTCCGGTAAATCGTCGGGCGGCAATTGCTCCACCTTCGCTGAACTCTTTACAAATGTGGCTGATTTGATGATCAAGATAAATGAATGTATTGAATCTGCTTGGCAACAATTATCGAAAAAAACAGAGCTTCAAAGGCCGCTCTGTCTTGCATTTACTTGATCACCTTCTTCTCCTTGCCAAAGCGATGTGCAAAAGCTTTGAGTTCCTTGGCCATTTCCTTGTCGCTGGTGGAGCGCTCATAGGTATCCGCCATGCTGGCAAGCGTTTCATACATAAAGAATTCCATCTCCTCCACCGTCATTTCATGCGTCCACAGATCGATGCGCATGGTGCTTTGATCGTTTTTATCCCAGATGGCAAGCATCATGGCTTTGGCCGGCTTTTCTCCTTGTAAACCTGCATCTTCCGCGTGCCATTGTAGGCCCACGGGCTGCTTTTGTTCGTTCAGTTCCACACCGATTTTAATTTCGGAACGTCGTGCGATGGTGGTATTTATAGACATGTTTAATACGTCAGTAGCGTGTCAAAAGTAGGCAATACCCCGATCAACGAAACGTTTCAGACCGTAATTCTTCGCCAGTTCGACCTGAAAATACCTAAATTAGCCTTCTGAAATTCTATGGCTCCTCTCTTTTTACGACGCTTGCTCTTCTTCCTGGCCCTGCTCCTCCTGGCCAAGGATGCCGGAGCACAGTTTACCCGGGGCGTTCAGATGAATTTCGGAAAGAACAGGGTGCAGTACAATGATTTTTTGTGGACTTTTTACCGTTTCAAAAACTTTGATACCTACTTCTATCTCGGTGGTCAGGACCTGGCCATTTATGTGGGCCGCACCGCCGATGCCGATATTGCAGAGATTGAAAAGCTCTTTGATTACCGCATCAACGGTCGCTTCCAGTTCATGATCTACAACCGTCTCACCGATCTGAAGCAAAGCAATATCGGGCTGGAAGGCGAAGAACAAAATACGAACACGGGAGGTCTGACCCGCATTGTGGGCAATAAAATACTGGTCTATTTTGACGGCGACTACCGCCATCTGAGAGAACAGATACGCGCCGGCGTGGCACAGGTGATGATCAATCAGCTGATGTACGGCGGAAGCATCAAGGACCGGCTTCAGGCCTCCGTTTTACTCAATCTGCCCGACTGGTACGTTAACGGGCTGGTGGCCTATGTATCCAAAGGCTGGACCTTCCAGGAAGACAGCCGCATGCGCGATGCCATCCTGGGAAACAAATACCGCAACTTCAACAATCTGTCGGGACAGGAAGCACAATTTGCCGGCATGTCGCTCTGGCACTTTATCGTGGAAACCTATGGCAGCAGCGCGGTGTCGAACCTGCTTTACATGACCCGCATCAACCGTAACATTGAAAACGGTTTCATCTATGTACTCGGGGTACCCATGAAGGAGATCAGTAAAAACTGGCTCGACTATTACCAGCGCATGTACGTGGACGATGAAAAATCCCGGTCGCTGCCTCCCGGCGAAGCCATTTTCACCTTGAAAAAACCGGGGCGATACGTCAGCCAGGTACGGGTCAGTCCGGACGGCAACCAGGTGGCCTACGTCACCAACGAGCTCGGAAAGTTCAAGGTGTGGCTGTACGATGTACGCAGTAAAAAAACGAAGCGGCTTTCCAAAGGCGGCTACAAATCCGTGAATCAGGCGCAGGATCTCAGTTACCCTACACTGGCCTGGCATCCTTCCGGACGTTACCTGAGTGCCATCAAGGAAAAGAAAGGAAAACTCTGGCTCGACTATTATACTCCCGGGAAAAAGATCAAAAAAGAAACGAATAAGTTTTTTTATTTCGACAAGGTGCTGGATTTTTCCTACAATTCCAGCGGATCGGAGATGGTGCTCTCCGCCGTGCAAAAAGGGCAATCGGATATTTTCAGTTTCAGTCCGAGGACCAAGACCTATGTTCAGCTCACCAAAGACCGCTGGGACGACCTATCGCCGCGCTTTGTGATGGAGGACCGCTACATCGCTTTCAGCTCTACGCGCACAGAAGACACCCTCCGGCCCACTCCGATTCGTCAGGCGGATGAGTTGGAGGTTCCCCGCTCCACGGATATTTTCCTGTACGATTACATCAGCCGGGCTGCCCAACTGCTGCGCCTGACCCACACGCCGGGGATCAACGAAACGGAGCCTCTGATGATGGACTCCTCGCGGTTCAGCTACCTGAGTGATGAAAACGGACTGATCAACCGTTACTCGGCCACACTCGACAGCGCCATCGCCTATGTTGATACGGTGATTCACTACCGTTATGATGTGAAGTCATTTCCGCAAAGCGATTACCGCCGGAATGTGCTTCAGCACGATCTCAACAGCAGGTCAACGCGTTATGCAGAACTGATGCGCATCGATTCCCGATACCGCATTTTCCTGAATCCCGTTCCGGGGAATGATTCCGGCCTTACCGCGCCGCTGCGCAAAACCAACCTCTGTCTGAAAATGCAACGTGCCGGTGCGCGGAACACCCCGCCGACCACGGGCAGCGGTACCGTCAAAATAGCGGAGCAGGAAAAAGATCCCGGCGTCGCGGCCCCGGCCAAAACCGTCGACAGCAGCGCCATCGACATCAACAATTATATTTTCCAGTCGGATTTCCCGAAAAAGAAAAACAAAAAGGAGAAAGAGAAACCAAAAGAAGAAAAGGCCGCGCCGGATTCCAGTCTGCAGCAAAATGTGTACGAACCCGTCACCACCCAGGACCCCCGCCTGCAGATGACCCCGGGCGGTAATGCCGATACCGCCGCGTACCAGGTGCCGAAGCAACGCAATTACGAAATCGCTTTCAGCCCGAGCTACCTGCTTACACAGCTCGACAACAACTTGCTGAACGAAACCTATCAGTCCTATACCGGAGGTGCCGTGTATTTTTATCCCGGACTCAACGCGCTTTTTAAAATCGGGGTCAACGATCTTTTTGACGATTACCGCATTGTAGGCGGATTCCGCCTCAGCGGAAACCTCAATTCCAACGAATACTACATCAGCTACGAGAATCTCAAAAACCGTCTCGACAAACAAATTTCCTTTTACCGGCAGGGCAGAGAAGACGTGACCACCTTTTCACTTTACCGGATCCACACCCATGAAGTAAAGTACAATGTGCGCTGGCCTTTTAACGACCTCACGAGTGTCAGGGGTATGCTCGCCTACCGGCACGACCGTCTCACCACACTCAGCACAGACCTGCAAAACCTCTCGTTCCCCAACCAGTTTCAGAACTGGGCATCCGCCCGGGCGGAATTTGTGTATGACAATACCATCAGCACCGGATTGAATCTCTTCAACGGCTTACGCTATAAGGTATTCGCCGAACTCTTCAAGCAGGTGGATGAACAGCAGTCCACTTTATCGGTTTTCGGCGCGGATTTCAGACATTACCTCAAGGTGCACCGGCAGATCATCTGGGCCAACCGCTTTGCCGCCAGCACTTCGCTTGGCAGCAGAAAACTCATTTATTACCTGGGCTCCACCGACAATGCCTTTGTACCCACCGACAATTTCAATTACAACATTCAGGTTGATCCTACAGAACAATATGCCTTTCAGGCCCTGGCGACCAACATGCGCGGTTTCATCCAGAACATCCGTAACGGCAACAGTTTTGCCCTCATCAATTCTGAACTTCGGGTACCCATTTTTCAATACCTGGTCAACAAGCCGATCCGCTCTGACTTCATCCGTAATTTCCAGGTGATCGGTTTTGGCGACATCGGTACGGCCTGGACCGGTACGTCTCCCTACAGCAAGAACAATGCGCTCTTCCGCAAAGATTACAACGGCAACCCCATCAGCATCACGGTAACCAAATCCGTAGAACCGGTGGTCGGCGGCTTTGGATTCGGTTTACGCAGCAGGATCCTGGGCTATTTCCTCCGCGCCGACTGGGCCTGGGGAGTGGATGACGGTGAAGTGCAGGAGCGGATTTTCTATTTTTCGCTGGGCCTGGATTTCTAAGATCCGCCCCTGCCCTGTTACAGGCCGTACCGCGCATTGTGAATTCTGTATACCTTTGAATGATTAAACGCACCCATGATACAGGCTCAGCAAATCAGGAAAATCGCCGAATCGCAGCACCAGGAGATTGTCGGAATCCGGCGCCATCTGCACATGCATCCTGAGTTGTCTTTTCACGAATACAACACTTCCGCCTATGTAGCCGGTAAACTGAAGGAAATGGGCATCCCCTTCCGCGACAAGGTGGCCGGAACAGGACTGGTGGGGATCATCGAAGGCAAGAACCCGGGAAAAAATACCGTGGCGCTCCGTGCCGACATGGATGCACTTCCGATTACGGAAATTAACGATGTGCCTTACCGAAGTCAGAATACCGGTGTGATGCATGCCTGCGGTCACGATGCGCACACGTCCTCCCTGCTGGGCGCAGCTTCCATTCTGATGCAGCTGAAAGACCGTTTTGAAGGTACGGTGAAACTGATCTTCCAGCCCGGCGAGGAGAAGCTTCCGGGGGGCGCTTCGCTCATGATCAAAGAAGGTGTACTGGAAAACCCTGCACCCTCCAGCATCCTGGGACAACATGTCATGCCGCTTATTCCGGCCGGTAAAGTCGGTTTCCGCAGCGGCATCTACATGGCCAGTACCGATGAACTATACCTGCGTGTACTCGGAAAAGGAGGACACGGTGCGATGCCGCACCTGAACATCGACCCCGTGCTGATCGCTTCACACCTCATCGTGGCCATGCAACAGATCGTCAGCCGCTCTGCCAACCCTACCATGCCCAGCGTACTGTCGTTCGGAAAGGTGCTGGCCAACGGCGCCACCAATGTAATACCCGATGAAGTAACCATCGAGGGAACCTTCCGCACTCTCGATGAAGCCTGGAGGGCCGAGGCGCATCAACGCATGATGAACCTGGCCATGCACCTGGTGGAATCGATGGGCGGAAAGCTGGAATTTGAAATCCGGAAAGGCTATCCGGCGCTGGTCAACGAAGAAGCCCTGACCGCCCGTTCCAGAAACAAAGCCATCGAATACCTGGGTGCGGAAAATGTTCTGGACCTGGACATCTGGATGGCCGCGGAAGATTTCTCATTCTATTCACAAAAGGCAAATGCCTGTTTTTACCGGCTGGGTACCCGAAACGAAGACCGCGGGATTACCTCCTCCGTCCACACCCCCACCTTTGACATTGAGGAGGAAGCGCTGTGTATCGGCACCGGACTGATGGCCTGGCTGGCCGTGAGTGAACTTCAAAACGCATAGCGCGCATGTACGCGGGCTAACGGAACAACAGCTCCCACCATTTCATTTTCCTCCGGAGATTTCCTTTCAGCGCCAGCAGCGTATCCAGAAAAGCGCCGGCGGATTCCGGTCTACGCCCGATGGCTTCCTGCAAAACGGCAATTTTTTCATCTTCCTGCATCTGTACGGGGGGTATCCCGAATACAGGCTTCGCCGTACTGCGTTGCAGCAATCCGTTTAACTCCGGGGCGAGTACCGGATCCGGCGGCAAGGGCAGGTTGAGCATCATCTGAATCAGTAATTCCGGATGCTCATGATGATAGGGCCTTTGACCACCAATCGTTTCATACAGTAAGAGACCGAGTGAATACACGTCGCTCCGTGCATCCACAAGGGTGTATGCCCCCAGGATCATTTCCGGAGCGGCGTACACAAGAGGGAAATCTCCTGCAGGTTCCGAAGCCCTGTAAAACGGCGAGGCCTTGCCGAAGTCGATCACCCTCGCACCTCCGATTTTTCCATCACAAAAAAGCAGCAGGATGTTCTGCGGTTTCAGATCTCCGTGGTACCAGCCGGCCTGATGCATGGCTTCAAGGCCCTGGCATATATCACGGAAAACAGCCAGCAACTCCTCCTCTCTTCTCCCGAGCCCTCCCGCTCCTGCCCGGAGGAATTGCCGGAGTGTAAGGCCCTCCACAAAAGGATAAATGAGGTACACCTCGTTTTGCTGCCTGACCAGGTCCCTTAGCGCCACCAGGGCCGGGTGCCGCGCCGGCATCTCCGCTTCCCGCGGTGGAAAGTCACCTTTCAGCCGTTTGATGAAAACCGGCAAGCCTTCCTGATCTTTTCCCCGGTATCCGACACTGAATTTTCCCTGATGCAGCAGAGCAGTCCTGTCCGTTTCAAAACGGTATTCATGTCCGCCAAGGCCTCTGAGTATCTGCGTACCTTTCAAAATACTGATGAATGACTCTAAAATAAAAAAAAGAAGCTGCCCGACGGACAGCTTCTTCTGTTGGACTGCTATTCAATTAGTGGTTCACGATAAACTGTGAACTCCTCCACCCAGTTGTGGTTTGAATCTTTACAATGTACAAGCCATCCTTCAGTTCAGCTGTTCCGAAGGAAAGCATATCGCCGGCCGGCCATTGACCGCTGAGGCATACCCTGCCGCTGACATCCGTCACTTCATAACGCAGCTGTTCATCTGCTTCAAGACCGCTCACAAACACCCTGTCACTGGCAGGATTCGGGAACAGGCTGAAAGCATCGGCCCGGTCTTCAAGCCTGCAGTTGACGGTTACCCCCAGGGATTTCACACCGCTCTGCCCGCACGGACGCTGTGAACGGACATTCACGGTTCCTCCGGCAGCTCCGAAATTGACCGTGATGCTGGTACTTCCCTGGCCACTCACGATACTGGCGCTGGCAGGTACGGTCCAGAGGTAGGACCAGGTGGCAGGCGTCGGATTCACGGAATACACCACACCGGCCTGGTTGGCACAGATGGTGTTCGGACCCAGGATGCTGGAAGGTCCTTGCGGATAGCCGCGCACCGTCAGGTTCCGGGCGCCTGATTGCAGGCCACAGGAGTTGAAGGAAACAACCGAAAGAATGCCCGAACTGAAGCCGGGAATAAACTGAACCGTTACCGATAAGCCGGTGGCCGATCCGATGATGCTGGCTCCGGCGGGTGCTGTCCAGAGGTAGGAAACCGCTCCGTTGACAGGATTGATGGAATACGTGACCGTAGAATCACATACGCCATAGGCCGGACCGGAAATGGTACCGGGTATACGGGTGATGCCCTGGCTGACCGCCACCGAACGGGTAGTGGTCATGCAGGGGTGGGTAGCCGTAGCCGTTACATTACCACCGGTGAAGGAAGGACCGAAATCAATCACCACAGTAGAATCGGTGGAACTTACGATACTGGTTCCTGCAGGCACCGACCAGGAGATGGAAGAATAGCCCTCAATGGGTTTGATTTTATACTGAACGCCGCTGGTATTGGCACATACTACCGTTAACGGAGTTACGAACTGAGGGACGTCGATGGCATGACGGATGTACCGTCGGCTGGAATCCGCACTTACCCCGCAGGCGTTGGACGCCTTCACCCAGATAAAAGTGCCCGAGTTGCTGATCACGGGCGCGAAATCCATGGTCACGGCCGTTCCGCCGCCGTTGATGGTCACCCAGGGGGCGGAATTCCAGAGATACGCGGTGGCGCCGGCCACGGGGCTGATGCTATACGCCACGCCATTCGTTCCGGCACAGACATCGGTGGGGCCGGTGATGGCACCGGGACCGGCAGGCGGGCTGGTGATGGTGACGGTCACCTGATCGTTCACGCTTCCGCAAGGACCTGCAGGGTCTGCACTGGTGAGGGTCAGTAGGACCGAACCGTTGGCAATGTCGCCCAGACCGGGATAATAAATGGCATTGAGGAAGTTGATGTTGTTGAAGGTCCCGTCACCGGCTGTTGACCAGGTCCCGGAGCTCACGCTTCCGCTGACGGATCCGGAAAGACCGGCATTGGCACTGCTGCAGATGCCAAAATCAAGCCCGGCATCCACGACGGGAAGAGCCTGGATGGTCAAGACCAGAAAATCAGAGGCTGCTCCGCAGACCCCCGCGGGATCATCGGTAGTCAGCGTCAGGGTAACGGTACCGGATAGCAGATCATTGGCACCCGGCGTATAGCTGGTTGAAAGTGCGCTGCTGTTTGCAAACACCCCGTCGCCGCTGCTGGTCCAGGTGGAGGAAGAGGCGCTGCCCCCGATGAGACCATTGAGGCTGGCGCTTTCGTTCTCGCAGATGGTCAGGCTGGTACCGGCCTCCGCCGTGGCTTCGGGATCAATACCGATCACCACTGTACTGAAAGCGCTTCCGCAAGGTCCTGCGGGATCGTTGGTCGTGAGCGTCAGGGTAACGGTACCGGCCAGCTTATCCGCCGGACCGGGGGTATAGGTGGTGGAAAGGTTGTTGATGTTCCCGAAAACCCCGTCGCCGGAGCCGGACCAGGTGGCCGAAGAGGCTCCTCCGCCAATGCTGCCGTTCAGCGTGAAGAAAGTATTGCTGCAAATGGTTCCGCCGGTACCGGCATTCGCCGTAGCCAATGGATTCACGTTGAGCGTAGCGGCCACGGAAGTGTCCGATCCACCGGCATTGCTGACCCAGGCACGGTATTGATTGTTGTCGTCAGACAGGCCCGCGGTGAATGAGTACGAGAGCGCGGTGGCCCCGCCAATATCCGACCAGGAAGCGCCTGCATTGGTACTGATTTGCCATTGCACGGAAGGCACCGGCGTACCGCCCGCGGTAATGCTGAAGCTTGCGGTCTGACCTTCACAAACGGTAAGGGATACCGGTTGCGAAGTCACGGCTGCCGGCGCACCCAGGGGTGTGACCGATACCGCTCCGTTCAGATTCAGGTTCAGGACCTGCATCTGACCGTTTGCAAAGGAACCCGTTGAAAAACCATAGAGACGAAATTTGATGGCCGTGCCGCTGCTGAAATCCGGAAAGTCCCAGTTGCCCACCTGCACGTTGCCGCAGGTACTGTTAAAGGGAGCCTGATATACCGGTTGCTGCACCCAGCTCGCACCTCCATCCACACTGTACGCAAATCGGACAATGGGAGGTCCGGAGGCATTCCGGCGCATACCTGCCGAAAAACTGGTCATGTTGAGGTAATAACCGGGGTTAGGCGTAACCGTGATTTCCACGGCGGGGCCGGCCAGATTTACAATGCCCAGCGTAGACCATTGATTCGAACTGAAGCCGCTGGGACAAGGCGTGGCCGGTATGCCCAGGCCGTTGACCCGTGTGAGGTTGCTGCCACTGGCATTCGCAGCAACAGAAAACGGAGCTCCGTTGGTGGCATTGGTATAACGGTATATCTGCTGTGCCTGTACCACAGTGCCGATGCAAAGCATCAGGAGGAAAGTCGTCCACAGACTTCGTTTGTTTTGAGTAAACGTTGCGCTCATTATTTGATTTGTTTTGTTTCGGATGAAATACAGCCCTTGCCGGTTACACACACCGGAAGGGCACATTTTGCCACAGATGATGGTAATCTATCGCAAATTAGGATTAATGTACTGTTCTACCAAATAAAATTACGCCTGTACGGCTGAAAATTTGGCCATCAGCTCCTCCGCTTTGGTGACCATGTTGGCCGATCCGATGAAAAGCGGTGTGCGCTGGTGAAGTGTTTCCGGTTGAAGGTCCAAAATGCGCCGGAAGCCGTCGGAGGCTTTGCCACCCGCTTGCTCAATTATGAAAGCCAATGGGTTACACTCGTACAAGAGGCGCAGTTTACCGTTTTTAGCCTTGCCGGTCGACGGGTAAATGTAAATGCCTCCTTTAATCATATTCCTATGAAAATCAGCGACTAAAGAGCCGATGTAGCGGGTAGAATAGGGTCTTTTGCTGGCCTTATCTTCTTCCTGGCAATAGCGCAAAAACTCTTTCACTCCTTCCGGGAAATGCTTGTAATTGCCTTCGTTGATGCTGTAGATGGCGCCGTCTTCCGGAATCATCATGTCGGGATGGGAAAGACAAAACTCACCGATGGAGGGATCGAGGGTAAATCCGTTGACTCCTTTGCCCGTAGTGTACACCAGCATGGTACTGGAGCCGTAAATCACATAGCCGGCCGCCACCTGTTCCACCCCTTTTTGCAGAAAATCTTCCAGACGGGTGGGGCCTTCCATTTCCTCCTTCCTCCGGTAGATGGAAAAGATGGTACCGATGCTGACGTTCACATCGATGTTGGACGAACCGTCGAGTGGATCGATGCACACCACGTACCGCGCGTTTTTACTGACCTTGCTGTCAATCTCAATAAGATCCTCGTTTTCTTCAGAGGCGATCGCGATGCACTCGCCCCCCGCACCCAGTGCCTTTATAAATTGTTCATTGGCGTATACATCCAGCTTCTTCTGGTCTTCACCCTGCACGTTCACATCTCCGTGATCGCCCAGGATATCGGCCAGTCCGGCCTTGTTCACCTCCCGGTTAACGATTTTCGCGGCGATACCGATGTCTCTCAACAAACGGCTTAATTCTCCTTTGGCATAAGGAAAATCCGATTGACGTTCAATGATAAACTGACCGAGTGTAATGAATCGTCTGGCAGGTGTATGCGTTTGCATGAATGTATCTTATTGAACAAATATACTGAATGCCGCGGCAAAGGGTTTCATCACGATGAAAAATCACCAACGTGCGTTTGTTTAAAATTCCGGATTTTCAGGATCAGGAATCAACCAGGATGTTTTAACCTTGTACCATGCTAACCTCCTATCCCAAAGAAAAGCTCAAAATACTTTTGCTGGAAAACATACATCCCTCGGCCATTAAAATGCTGCGCGATGCCGGATACGATGACATTGAAACCCTTCAGGGGGCGGTAAACGAAGCAGAACTGCTCGACCGTATTTCCAAAGTACAGATCCTCGGCATACGTTCAAAAACCCAGCTGACGGAAGCGGTACTGAAAAAAGCAGAACGGCTGATTGCCATCGGTGCCTTCTGTATCGGCACCAACCAGATACGGATGGACGAAGCCCGCCGGCAGGGAATAGCCGTTTTCAATTCTCCCTTTTCCAATACACGTTCGGTGGCTGAACTGGTTATCGGTCTCAGCATAATGCTGATGCGAAGGGTATTTGAAAAAAGCGAAGGGGCGCACCACGGTCTGTGGCTCAAAGAAAGCAAGGATTGCTTCGAAGTACGGGGGAAAACCCTGGGCATT
>JAEUTF010000195.1 GCA_016788185.1 Bacteroidia bacterium
GGAGAGAAAGAGGCCGGGATACACGGCATCGGCCAGGCAGAAAAACAGATACACACCGCCGTTAGCCCAAACCTGCATGGCATCGCGCGCTTTCCCCTGCTTTTCATCACTGAGGACCGGATCTTTTTTCAGGATATTACCGGCCGCCACACTGCTTAGAAAGAAAAAGAGTAAGGGCAGGAGAAACATCCATCCGCAGAAAAGGACCAGCAGGATGGCCATGCCTGCCGCCGAAACCGCACCGGCCTTGCTGAGCAGGTTTTTCCTGACTGTAAAAAAGTAAAACAATAAGGAGGCGGGAAGGAGCAGGAGGGAGGTGAGTTCTTTTTCCAGATTGCTAAAATAGCCAATTCCTGTTTTTCCAGATACGGTTTGTCCCTGCCGGGGCGATGAGCATTTTACTCTCCCGCTTTCTGAAAAAATATCCCGCACCGTAGCATGGCGTCAGGGACGCTTTCGGCTGCCCGGTCAAAAAAAACCGCCCTGTTCAGTGTAATGAACAGGGCGGTTCGTTTCCGGACACGTTCGATCAGAAATTCAACTGCGCCTGCAGACGGAGTAAACTGCCTTCCTGCAGGTTATCCTGTTTTTTAAAGTCTTCAAAGCGACGGGAGGAGATGGTGTACATCGCCACCAGTTCGAATTGTTTGGCAGGCTGCCATTCCACTCCGATTTCATATTCGGTCACCCGGTAGCTGCGGGCATCGAGTTCGTGCTTTTTTCCGCCTTTGTAATACTGGTAACGTCCGAAGGGAATCAGGATGTGATGGCCCAGCGCCGTTTTGTAGGACAGGGTTACATATCCGCCGTGCAGGTCGCGTACTTCAATGGAATCCGTCTCTTTGTTAAATTCCGGACCACGGCCTACATTGTATTCGGCCTGGATGCCGAAAGGCTTGGGATAAAGAACAAATGAACCGGCCACGCGCTCGTCCGTGTATTCATTCTTTTCAGCCACCCGGGTGCCGGAGCTGAGCTGATCGGAAGGAATTACAAATTTTCCGGTATAGCCCTGTACGCCGGGTTCAATAATTTGTCCGCCAATCTGGAAAGGATACGTTAAGCGTCCTACGATGTGGGAGTTGTTGTTGAGTTCGGGTTTGTTGGCGGTCTGACCGTTGTACACACCAAAGCCAAAAATGCCGTAATCCCCCGAACCTTTCAAGCCATCGTTCACCAGGCTGGCATACAACTTACGTACTTTTTCGGGGGCATAGTAGAACATACCGCCCAGGTCACGCTCATTGCTCAGGGCACTGTTGAGGGCGTCGTTCCGGTCGAGCGGAAGGCGATTCTGGCTGCTCTGAAGATTTTCAAAACCGAAGGGAATTTTGCTTTGTCCGAGCCGGATCCTGAATTCATTTTTCTTGTCGAGACCAACATCGAAGTAGGCATCCCTCAGCTGAGCGAACTGAAGGGAGGTGGAACTCGCCGAACTCGCAAAATCGGGTTGAATGTAAAAGTATACCTGTTTGTTGATCTGACCCGACCAGATGATGCGTACACGGCGGAGGAAAATGCCACCGTTATCACCCCAGCTTTTATCACACTGTTCGCATTTTAAGTCGGGGTTGGTTTCGAGCAGACGGTTGTATCGCACCTGGACGTAGCCTCTGATCGACATGGACTCAAACCATTTTTTCGGAGCTTCTTTTTTTAAGGTGTCCTTTGCTTCCTGGGCGGTGGCGCTTTCCGGAGTAAGTACGGATGCCGTCAGAAGGGTGAACATAACAAGGATGGGGAAAAACCTCACAATGGGGTTTTGATTCCTGGCTGTCATGATTGTTTTAATATTAGGTTTAGGTTATGGATCGGATTTTACTGTTTCGTAAGGTTTATTGGCAGACATTGTGAATGAGTAATTTACAGTGTACCTGCACGTGCATCCGCTCGGATAGTACCCGTTTTATCCGGTGTATTGCGCCGGCAAAGTACTTAACAATAAATTAAACATTCCATAACTAAAATCATTGGTAATGATTTTTTAAAAAAGCGCCGAAAAAATTAAGGTTAACTTAACATTGAAAGGATTTGTGTCCTTCAGCGAAGCGGCGGCGGCGATTGACCGTTCCAAATTGACCGGAGTGATACCATTACGCTGAACCCCAACTTTTCGATCAGGACGGAGCAGACAGAAGCAATCTGAGCGTCAAATGTCATTCAGCCCGGGAGCCTCGTTTTTCGTCGGATCAAATGGTGTTTTGTTGAGTGAAAAAAGAGGACGATAAACTGGTCGCTTCTCACCCGGCCAGCACGGGATGATGATGCAGGCGATCGCTTTGAATAAATGTATGCCGCCCGGAATCGGAAAAAGATGCATACAGGCTGCGGTACTCCCAAGGGGGGGATCAAGTCCGGGGGCCGGACCTTGAATAGAGCTTAACTGATCCTCTCAAAAATTCCGGCCGCTCCCTGTCCGGTGCCCACGCACATGGTGACCATGCCGTATTTCTGTTTGCGTGCCTCGAGTTCATTCATGACCTGAACGGTGAGTTTGCCGCCGGTACAGCCCAGGGGATGTCCTAACGCGATGGCCCCTCCGTTTACATTCACTTTTTCTTCGTTGAGTCCGAGGGTTCGGATGATGGCCAGGCTTTGGGAAGCAAAGGCCTCGTTGAGCTCAATAAGGTCCATGTCGTCCTGCTTCAGGCCGCATTGTTTTAATACTGCCGGGATGGCTTTCACCGGCCCGATGCCCATGATCCGCGGTTCAACGCCTGCCACGGCATAGCCTGCAAAACGGAGTCGGGGAGTGGCCTGGAGCCGCTTGAGCATACTTTCAGAAACAACCAGCACAAAGGCGGCACCATCGCTGGTTTGAGAACTGTTGCCTGCGGTCACCGAGCCTCTGGCATCAAAAACCGGCTTGAGCGAAGCCAGCTTTTCAAGTGAGGTATCGGCACGGGCGCCTTCATCGGTATGGGCAATGCTTTCACGATGCTGCTTTTTTTCATTGGCATCGAGGTAGGTCTCGCGGATGGTGATTGGAACGATCTGGCTTTTGAAGGCGCCGCTGCTGATGGCTTTGATGGCTTTCTGGTGCGAACGGTAGGAAAAGGCGTCCTGGTCTTCGCGGCTGACATTATATTCATTCGCCACCGCCTCCGCGGTGAGACCCATGCCCCAGTAATAGTCGGGATGTGCTTTGGCCAGATCGTAATTGGGCACAATGCGCCATCCTCCGAAAGGAATCGGACTCATGCACTCGGCACCGCCTGCCAGGATGCAATCGGCGAGCCCCGCCTTTATTTTGGCTGCCGCAATGGCAATGGTCTCAAGTCCGGAGGCACAGTAGCGGTTTACCGTCATGCCGGGCACCTTGTCGGTATCCAGTCCCATCAGGGAAATCATACGGCCCATGTTGAGCCCTTGTTCGGCTTCCGGGGTGGCATTGCCTACTATGACATCGTCAATCCATTCTTTTTCCAATCCCGGAACGGAGTCCACCAAATGCCTGATGACCGAAACAGCCAGGTCATCCGGGCGGGTAAAGCGAAACATCCCCCGCGGGGCTTTCCCCACAGCGCTTCGGAATCCGGTCAGTATATAAGCTTCAGGCATGGCGTGATAGTTTACAACGAAAGTAAGAATTAAGGTGCCGTAAAGCAGTTTGCTTTCTCTGTAAAATGCAGGAATTATGCACAGGGCAATGCATAAAAAAATCCCGCGCGATGGCGGGATTTTCCTTTTATTTTTTCTTGCTGGTATCGACCGGCGCCGGGTTGTTCAGGGGGGGCGCGGCTTTCTTCAGACTATCGTTGGCTGCGGTACCGCCTGCACCGGGTTTGCCGGCATTTTTCTTGGCCTCCGCTGCTTTCTTGGCCGCTTCTGCCTTCTTGGCTTCTTCGGCGGCGGCTTTCAGGTCCACACCGTCTTTATAAGAGGAGGCTCCGATCAGCTGTCCTTTGCGGTTAAACGTTCTCCACTCTCCGTCGCGTTTGTTGTTTTTATAAAATCCTTCGGAGGCTACTTCGCCGTCTTCGTAGTATTTGGTCCACTTGCCGTCTTTCTTGTTGGCAATGTATTCACCTTCCTGTTTTATCTGTCCGCTGTAAAAATACCGCTTGTAAATGCCCTCTTTGATGCCGTTCTGGTATTCCTGCTCTTCCATCACCTTGCCGTATGGATAAAAACGCCGGCTGATACCGTGTCGCTTGTCATTTACATATTCCACTTCATTGATCAGGTCGCCAAGGGAGTTGTAAGTGCGCCATACGCCTTGTTTTTGCCCGAGTTCATCGGATTTATTGCGGTGTTTTTCTCTACCGGGTGCGTATTTTGGTTTTTCTTCTGTTTGAGCGCTTACGAACAAGGGTAAGGTAAACAGAACGAGGAACAGGGTACTCCAACGTTTCATGCGAGTCAGGATTACTTGGCTAAAATAATAACTAATTTAATTCCTCAGGGCTTTTCCGGTGTTCAATATTGACTGAATTCTTTCAAGGGTCTTCTTTTCACCGCACAGGGAAAGGAATGCTTCTCTTTCCAAATCAAGCAAATACTGTTCCGAAACAAGGGTTGGAGCGCTTAAATCTCCCCCGCAAAGGATGTAGCCGAGTTTCTGACTGATCAATTGATCGTGTTCGCTGATATAGTGTCCGGACAGCATGCTGTTGGCGCCCACCCAAACGATGCCCAGGCCACTTTTTCCGAGCACCCGGATGTCTTTTCGGACCTGAGGCGCTGTGTAGCCGGCTTCGCTCAGCTCCAAAACCGCTTTTTTGGCATCAGCCAGCAGGCGCGTTTTGTTGAGGCTTACCTCGTCAAGTCCCGGCCGGAGGATGCCCAGGTCGTAGGCCTCTGCGGCGGAGGTGGAGACTTTGGCCTGTCCGATGGTGAGAAAACGTTCCCGGAGGGCGTTGATCTCGATGTCACCGTCCCTGAAGCTGTCCGAAAGGCGCAAGGCAAACTCTTTGGTGCCGCCGCCGCCGGGTATCAGCCCCACTCCAAATTCCACCATGCCGGTATACAGTTCGGCGTGAGCCTGAACCTTGTCGGCGTGAAGGGTCATTTCGCAGCCTCCGCCCAGGCTGAGGCCAAATGGCGCCACCACTACCGGGATAGAGGAATAACGTACCCGCATATTCATGCGCTGAAACATTCGGATGGCCATGTCGATTTCATCCCATTCCTGTTCAATGGCCATCATGAAAACCATGGCCAGGTTGGCGCCGGCACTGAAATTAGCGCCTTCGTTGCCGATCACCAGTCCGCGAAATCCGGCTTCGGCGAGGTCGATGGCCTTGTTGACACCCTGAACGACTTCCCCGCCGATGGTATTCATCTTGGTCTTGAACTCACAGCATAAAACATCGTCACCGAGGTCGATTATGTTGCATCCGCTGTTGCTCCAGACGGTTTTGGAGGAGCGGATCGTGGGCAAAATGACATACGCGTCCTGCCCGGGTATCAGACGATAGGATTTGGAGGGAATGTCGTAATAGTACTTTTTGCCGTTTTCGGTTTTGTAAAAGGCAGGACACCCTGCTGCCAGCATCTCGTAAACCCAGGGCGCCGCCTTCATGCCTTCTTTTTCCATGACCTGGCAAAATCCTTCCACGCCGAGGAGATCCCAGCTTTCAAAGGGGCCTTTCTCCCAGCCGAAACCGGCTTCCATGGCCGCGTCGATGCGGTATACTTCGTCGGCTATTTCGGGGATCCGCTCAGAAACATACCTGAAAAGTCCGCTGAAGGTGGCACGGTAAAATGCACCGGCCTGATCCTTTCCCGCAAGGAGGACCGGCATCCGCAGCGCCAGGTCGTCTATGTTTTTCGTTTGTTCCAGTGTGGCAAAACGACTTTTTTTCTGCGGCCGGTATTCGAGGCTTCCCAGGTCTAGGGCGAGGATTTCAGATTTCCCGTCTTCTCCCTTCACCTTTTTATAAAAGCCTTGTTTGGTTTTATCTCCGAGCCATTTGTTTTCCACCATTCGGGAAACATAGGCCGGGAGTTTGAAATAGTCCTTCAGGCTGTCGTCTTTCAGACCGGCACTGAGGCCGTTGGCTACATGCACCAGGGTATCGAGGCCCACTACGTCGCAGGTGCGAAAGGTGGCGGATTTGGGACGACCCAGAACAGGGCCGCTCAGTTTATCCACCTCTTCTACGGTCAGACCCAGCTTTTCAACCAGGTGGAACAGGTACATGATGCCAAAAATACCGATGCGGTTGGCGATGAATGCAGGGGTGTCTTTGCAGCGTACCGTGGTTTTTCCGAGAAACAGATCGCCATAATGTTCGAGAAAGCGGAGTACATCGGGGTCGGTTTGTTTTCCGGGGATAATCTCCAGGAGCCGCAGGTAACGGGGGGGATTGAAGAAATGGGTGCCACAGAAATGTTTCCGGAAGTCATCGCTGCGGCCTTCTTCCATCAGCTGAACCGGTATTCCGGAGGTGTTGGTGGTGACAAGGGCCCCGGCTTTGCGGTAGCGCTCCACTTTTTCAAACACCGACTTTTTAACATCAAGGCGTTCCACCACCGCTTCCAGGATCCAGTCACAGTCCGCGATTTCATGAAAATGATCTTCGAAATTGCCGGTGCGTATCCGTGATGCATAGGATTTCCTGTACAGCGCGGCTGGATTGGCCTTTAAAGTAGCTTCGAATGCTTTGTTTACAATCCTGTTTCGTACGGCCGGATCATTAAGGCTTAGACCGGCTGCCGTTTCTTCGGGGCTGAGTTCAGCGGGACATATGTCGAGGAGTAAAACGCTGACACCGGCATTCGCGAAATGACAGGCGATTCTCGAGCCCATGATTCCGGAGCCCAACACGGCTACTTTGTTGATTTTACGCATAAGGCTTTGTTCAAGGAAAAGGGTAGGCCAAATTAAGACGAATTCAATCACCGCATGCCGTGCGCGGGCTTCCTTTTATCAACAAAAAAAGCGCAAACCCGGTTTGCGCTTTTCAAAGGTTTAAGATAGCTTATCTTTCTGCAGGACTCATCTTTAAAACAGGTCGCTGTTCCGACATGTTTCCAATGTGCTCGCTGAGGAAATTTTCCATAGCACTGTAAAACTCGAATTTGTTCTCTTCATTACGGAAACCATGTCCTTCGTTGTCCTTTACCATGTATTTAACGGTGACGTTCTTCTTCTTCAGCGCTTCCACCATCTGATCGCTTTCGTTTTTGTTGACACGGGGATCTTTGGCGCCCTGGGCGATGAACAGCGGACATTTGATGTTGTCCACATTGTAAACCGGTGAGTACTTACGCATCATGGCAGAATCTGCCGGGTCGCTGGGGTCGCCCACCATGGTGTACATCATCTGCAGGTAGGGTTTCCAATAGGGGGGGATGGTATTCATGAAGGTAAAGAGATTGGAAACTCCGACATAATCCACGCCGCAGGCATAGAGGTCGGGGGTGTAAGTGATACCGGCCAGCGTGGCATATCCACCGTACGAAGCGCCATAGATGGCAATCCGTTTACGGTCTGCAATACCGGTTTTGATCAGCCACTCCACACCGTCGGTGATATCATTCTGCATGGCCTGTCCCCACTGCTTGAAAGAAGACTCCCAGAATTCACGGCCATAGCCGGTGCTGCCTCTGAAATTCATCTGCAGGACGGCATAGCCCTTATTGGCCAGGAATTGCACCTCCGGGTTCCAGCCCCAGCTGTCGCGTGCCCAGGGGCCTCCGTGCGGATTGATCACCACCGGAAGATTGCGTCCTTCTTTCAGGCCTCTGGGAATGGTCAGGTAACCGTTGATGGTTTTACCGTCGCGGGCGGTATAGGCTATGGGCTGCATTTCACACATATCGTCTTCAACAATCCAGGGACTGATGTCGTGCAGCTTGCTGAGTTTATCCGTGGTTTTATCGTAGTAGTAATAAGCGCCGAGGCTGCGATCGCTGTACGTTCGTACCAGGTACTTGTCTTCGTTCCGGTTATGGCTGGTGAGCGCCACCCGGTAGCCTTTCAGTTCCGCTTTGAGGCGGGCATACATTTTTCCGGTTTCTTCATCCAGAAAGTGATAGTCGTATTTATCGGTTTCAATGCCCACGGTGGTCAGCACCTTGCGTTTGCGTGAGAAGCCAAGATCGCTTACATCTACCTCTTTGTGCTCGTAAATGACATTTTCCTCTTTGCCGGTTTCAGTGTTCAGCAATACGATGGCCTGTTTGTCGCGCCCAAGATTGGTCGATACATAAAGGTTCTTGTTGTCGAATGAAAAAAACAAGGGTTGCACCGTTTCCCGGAAACTGGTGCTGAGCAGCGTTTTAAATTCATCGCTTTCTTTTTCACGAACCATCAGGCTGGTTTCTACCCCATCGGTGGTGGTAGCGGCGCGGATGGCGCCTTTGTGATCGGTCACCCAGCCCGAAATGTTGCCGGGATTTTTGGCGACCATTTTCAGGTCGCCGGTTTTAATATTCAGCCGGTAAACATCGAAAACTTCGGGATTGTCCTTGTTCATTTCTACGAGTACTTCATCCGGAAAATCCTCTAGGGCATCGGTAATCGTCACCCGTACGCCTTTAAAGGGCGTCAGGTCTTTTTCGGTTTTGCCGTCGGTGGTGGCCAGAAAGAGGTGGAAGTTTTCGTCCCCGCCAAAGTCGCGGATATAAATCAGGCTCCCGTTGTTTTTCCAGAAATAGCCGTTGATGTCGCGGTCGCTGAGGCTTGTGATGCGGATGGCCGTTTCGTCGGCAGCGCCGATTTTCCTGACATGGATGTTCATCCGCTTGTTCCATGGGGCCAGGTAACTCAGCATATCCCCGTCGGGTGAAATCTGAAACCTGGTTTTTTCGGCATTACGGAAAAAGTCCTGTACCTGGTACTTCTTCGATTGGGCCGGAAGTGATGTCGATACGGCTACGAGTAAAACGATAGCCCATAATTTTTTAAACATATGCTGGTTTTTGTTGGTGCTAAATTAAGGGAATCGGGCGTAGTACGGGCACAATTTCCCTGGAGCGCTCTAAATGACTGATGGAATGAGCGTTTGGAATTATGAACGAATGAAGGAATGTCCGGTTTTTCCTTTACTTTTGCGCCTCTAATTCATGTCCATGAGCTTCGAAAAAATTATCTCCATCCCCGGTTTGAGCGGCTTGTTTAAAATGGTTGCCCAGATGAGAAACGGGGGATTCGTTGTTGAATCATTGACCGATGGCCGTCGTATGCCTGTTTCCGCCATGCAGCGCATCATCATGCTCAAAGATATCGCAGTGTACACCATGGAAGACGATATGCCCTTGTACGATGTGTTTAAAAAGATGAAGGAGCAGGATGGCCTGGCCACCGGGGTTTCTCCGAAAGCGGAGCCCGCGGATCTCAAGGCGACCCTGAAAAAAATATTGCCCGAATTTGACGAGGAGCGTGTGCATGCCTCCGACATACGCAAAATGTTTATCTGGTATAAGCAGGTGAAAGAAATTGTGGGATCGCCGGAAGCAGAGGCCGCCATGAAAGCGGAAAATGAAGGAGAGGTTCTTGCCGCACCAGTGACGGCGGAAGAAACGGAAGCCGCAGAGCCGGTGAAGAAGAAAGCCCCTCGTAAGAAGAAGGAAGAAGTTGTAAATGAAGCAGATGCTTCTGCTGAAGAGCCGAAGAAAAAACCGCGCAAAACAGCAAAAGCCAAAGAATAAAACATTAAGATTGGATACGAGCCGGCCTGAAGCCGGCTTTTTTTATGCACAGTTTTTGTGCATGGCAACACCGTCCTGATGCGCTCTGACTTATCTTCGTATACCCAAACGCGAAAAGGAATGAGTGAATCATTACTGGCAGAACGGAATTTTCTGCCCTCCGACATTGAAGTCAGTAACTGGCAGCAAATCGAATCGTACTTTAAAAAATTACTGGATACTCCACTCAACGACCTGCAGGCCTTGAAACAATGGCTCAGGGACCGTAGTGAACTGGAAGCGTTTTTACAGGAGGATTTGGGCTGGCGTTATATCCGGATGAGTTGCGATACGGCGAATGAGGAATATGCCGGCGCTTTCAATTTTTTTGTCGGAGAGATACAACCCCGCATTGCACCGCTCAGCCAGCAACTCGACCTGAAACTGCTGAACAGTACAGCGCTTCCTGAACTCAGTGGCCGTCCCTATGAAATCATGCTGCGTCAGGTGAGAAAACGCGTGGAGATTTTCCGCGAAGTGAACATCCCCCTCATCGCCGAGTTGCAGCAGAAAGAACAAGAGTATTCGGCCATCACCGGTGCCATGACCGTAGAGGTGGATGGTAAGGAAATGACCCTGCAGCAGGCTGCCAATTTTCTGGAGCAGGACAACAGGGAACGACGTGAAGAAGTGTACCGGAAAGTCTTTGCCCGCCGTTTGCAGGACAAAGACAGGCTGGATGAACTTATGGACGATCTCGTGGCCCGCCGGGATGTCATTGCCCGTAACGCTGATTTCAGCAACTACCGCGATTACATGTTCGCCAGTCTGGGTCGTTTCGACTATACGCCTGACGATTGCCTTCGCTTTCACGATGCCATCGGAAAGTTTGTTGTTTCTCTGAACAATGAAGTAGAGGAGCAGCACCGCAAGGAATTGGGACTGGACACCCTGAAGCCCTGGGATGCGGTGGCATCTCCGAAAGGACAGGAGCCGCTACGGCCTTTCTCTTCCGCGGAAGACCTGATGGCAAAGACCATCGCCTGCTTCCGTGATATCGATCCTTTTTTAGGGGAGTGCATGATTGAAATGCAGCAGGCAGGTCGCCTCGACCTGGAGTCCAGAAAGGGGAAAGCGCCGGGAGGCTACAATTACCCGCTCTACGAAACCGGACTTCCGTTCATCTTCATGAACTCCACCAACACCCTGCGTGATCTGGTGACCATGGTGCACGAAGGCGGGCACGCCGTGCAATCGATCGTTGATAAGCCGCTGGACCTTGTTGATTTTAAAAATCTGCCCAGCGAAGTGGCGGAACTCGCTTCCATGTCGATGGAGCTGATTTCAATGGAACATTGGCAGCATTTCTTCAGCAATCCGCTTGAACTGAAAAGAGCCCGGCGTAAACACCTTGAAGATGTGCTGAAAGGTCTGCCCTGGATTGCCTGCGTGGATGCCTTCCAGCACTGGATGTATACGCATCCCGGACACCGGGCCGGCGAGCGCAGCCAGGCCTGGACGGAGACCTACCTCCGCTTTTCCGGCCATGTGACCGACTGGAGCGGTCTGGAAGAGATCAGGTCGCTGCTGTGGCAGAAGCAATTGCATATTTATGAGGTGCCCTTTTACTATGTAGAGTATGGCTTTGCGCAGCTGGGTGCTATCGCCGTGTGGAGGAATTACCGCCTCCGTCCTGCCGAAACCATCCGGCAATACCTCGATGCGCTGAAACTGGGTTATACGGCATCGATCGGGGAGGTGTATGAGAAGGCCGGTATACGGTTCGATTTCTCGGATGATTACATCCGCGAATTGACAGCTTTTGTGAGAGAGGAATGGAAAAAACTTTGTGAAGAGTGACAGGGCACCCATCGCCCCACATCCGTATTTTTGATGGAAAGGCCGGCATGCATTTGTATGCCATTGGTTTTCAGTCATGATTTCTCTTGCAGGACTGTAACCATTTCGCCTGTTTTGCGAATAATAAATGTTAAGAGTGTGAGATCCATGTTTGTTACTGACAGCCCCTTGTTCCTGCTTGCCCTTTCCGGCACCTTGCTGTTGGCAGTGGTCGTGCTGTTGGTGTACCTGTCCAAAATGCGTAGGAACAGAAAGGAGGAAGACTCTTTTGTGACCCTTTTTGAGCAGCAGCCGGAGGCCTGGATCATCATGGACGGCATCAGCCTGAAGGCCATCAAGGCCAACCAGAAAGCCATGAACATGTTCGGGATTTACCGCGAACAATTTCTTACGCAACTCAGTTTCCGCAGCATATTCGAGGAGGAACTTTCGGAAGATGAGGCGCAACTTCTGGTCAACGCCGTCGATAACCAGACCTTTGTAAACAAATTGCTGAATTGCCGCAGCCTGCAAGGCAGGGTGTTCAAGGTCAACGTCAGCATCAGCAGGGTGTACGAGGGAAATCTCTTTTGCCGTTTTGCCGAGCCCCTGGAGATGGCCATGCCGATGCCGCACACCGACCTCCCTGCTGCCACTGAAGAAGCCCCTGCCGAAAAGGACCTGCCGGAGGAACCCCGCAGGGATGAATTTCAGGCGCCCCGCAGCCAGATGCCGGTCAGAGAAAGCAGTCCGCTTAGTTCAGGGCTGGTGAAAGCAACCGCCGATGCCGTGGCCGTAATCGGACTCCACCAGGAGTTTCTGGATGTCAATTCAGCCTTTACCACGCTCACCGGGTATTCGGAAGCAGAACTGAAATCCATCGGTTTCGATCAGCTGGTGCATCCTTCGGAAGCCCGCCTGCACGAAGAATGGATGCGGCAGTTGCTCGAAGGTAAATACCGTATTTCACGCACCGAGAGAAAAGTACTGAGGAAAGACGGCAGCACCGCCCAGCTTGAATTTCTGGGCGCCGGTCTCCCGGCCCGCATGGCCGTGGTCATCACCGCCATCGATAACAGCGAAGCAAGGGCCCGCCAGCAGCTGCTCCTGCAGAACAGAGAAAACCTGTTGGCCCTGGTGGAGAATACCGGCGAAGCCGTCTTGTCGCTCGATGCGCTCGGACGCATCACGGTGATCAATCAGCATTACATCAGTTTATTTGAAGCCTCCAGAGGACTTCGCCTGGAAGCCGGCATGGTGTACGAAAACCAGCTGGATGCGGAAGCCCGCAAAGCCTGGAAAGAGCGGTTCCGCAACGTGCTGCAAGGAATGACGGAGCGTTACCGCGAAGCACTGAAGAATGATCGCGGGGAAGAACTCGTGTATGAAGTTTTATTGTACCCGGTAAAAGATGAACACGAACTGATCACCGGCGTTTCATTTTCCGGCCGCGACATCACCGAAAGAATCAGCCAGGAGGAAGCGCTGAAGGATGCCCGCGACAAAGCGGAAATGGCCACGCTGGCCAAGTCGGAGTTCCTGGCCGTCATGAGTCACGAGATCCGCACCCCGCTCAACGGGCTGATTGGAATTTCGGAACTTCTGAACAGCACCGAACTGGACGATCAGCAGAAGGAATTTGTAGACATCATCCGTCTCAGTGGCGAAGCCCTGTTGCAGGTGATCAGTGATATCCTCGATTTTTCCAAAATAGAGGCGAGAAAGATGCAGATGGAATACGCCCCTTTCCGTCTGAAAGATGCCGTGGAGGAAACCCTCACTATCCTCTCTGGGCGTGCCCGTGAAAAGGGCCTGGAGCTGAAAACGGAGCTCGGCAGCGATGTTCCCGCCGGCATCATGGGCGACAAGGCCCGGCTGCGCCAGGTGCTCATGAACCTGGTGGGCAATGCCCTCAAGTTCACGGAACGGGGTAGCGTAAGCGTTAGTGTACGAAAGACCCGGGAGCAGCACGGCGAAGTGGACCTCGAGTTCAGTGTGAAGGATACCGGGGTGGGCCTGGAGGCCGAACAGGCGGAAAAGCTCTTTACCGCCTTTACGCAGGCCGATCCTTCCACCTACCGTAAATACGGCGGCAGCGGACTGGGTCTCACCATCTGTAAAATGCTGGTTGACCTCATGGGTGGTAAGATCTGGGTGGAGAGCAGGCTGGGCGAAGGCAGCACTTTTTTCTTCACCGTAAAAACGCGCATCGCCCGGACGCCGGAAGCAGGGGAGAAGGATGTGAAAGGGCCGGAGACAAAGCCCGCCGCCGCCAGCCGTTACGAAGAACAGGGAGAACTGGCCCGGTTGCATCCGGCCGACATCCTGCTGGTGGAAGACAACGATATCAATCGCCTGCTGGCTTCCAAGCTCTTTGACCGCCTGGGTTATCGCATCGATACCGCGGCCAACGGCAAGGAGGCTTTTAACGCGGTCGGAAAGCGCAAATACGACCTGGTGTTCATGGACGTGCAAATGCCCGAGTGGGATGGACTGGAAGCCACACTTCACATCCGAAGCGAAGTGGCCGATGCCCATCAGCCGGTGATCATCGCGATGACAGCCTTTGCCGGCGATGATGATAAGGACCTTTGCCGGGATGCCGGAATGGACGATTACATCTCCAAGCCGGTCATCCTGGATGACCTGGAAAGAATGATTGTGAAGTGGTCGCCGGCCGCTCCCGAAAACCGGCAGGAATCAAGAAAAATGAAAAAATACACCGATAAAGTATCTACAGAAACGCCCCTGATCAATCAGTCCGCCATTCAGCGGCTCATGGACATCGGCAAGCAAACCGATCCTGGATTTCTGCAGCAGGTTTTGGAGATGTTCATGAAGCAGGCACCCGAAAACATCGAGGAGATTAAACAGGGCCTCGACCGCGGCGATTTGACCGCCATGTGGAAGGCTGCCCATAAACTGAAGGGGACCTGCCTCAACATCGGTGCCGCCAGGTTGTCGGAGGTGTGCCGGGATATTGAGCGTAAAGGCCGGAACCTCGAAATTGCCGGGCTGCACGGCTTGTGCATGCAACTCGAAAACGATTACCGCGCCACGGTCACGGAACTGAAAAATCTTTTCCAGTACAATTAAATACATTGAAAATCAATAGTATAAATCGAACCGCGCTACCGCCGGCATCAAAAAGATTTATAGATAAAATCCTTGTTTTAATTAAAACCCTGTGTATCTTTGCACTCCAATTAAAAATTCTACAATGATCATTGTTCCGATTAAAGAAAACGAAACCATCGACAAAGCGCTGAAAAAGTACAAGAAGAAGTTTGAAAAAACCGGTACTGTAAAGCAGCTGCGCGCACGCCAGGCGTTCGAAAAACCTTCAGTTTCCCGTCGTACGGAAATCAAGAAGGCGGTTTATCGTAATCACTTGCAGTCGCAGGTTCAGGCTTAATTCAGCCTTCCCACATACTTCTCAATCCGGGTTCCCATGGAGCCCGGATTTTTATTTTTCCGCTGTTTGATGCTTTTCGCCGTTTTCATGCGTATCTTTAGCAGGCAATGCAATAAAGTCTATTCTTTTTCATTATTCTGATCGGGGTCCAAGAGCGTATGAACAGCGAACACGAAGATTTTATTTCTTACCTGAGGCATGAAAAGCGGTCATCTGAACACACCGTGACGGCCTACCACACCGACCTGAAGCAGTTTTTTGATTACCTGGAGCAGGAATACCAGCTCCAATCACCGGCAGAAGCAAGTCATTTCATCATCCGTTCCTGGATCGTTTCGCTGATGGAACAGGGTCTGGATCCGCGTTCGGTCAATCGTAAAATCACCACCCTGCGCACGCTCTACCGTTTCCTCGTCAGAAGCGGAAAAATTCAGCGGAACCCGATGCTGAAAGTGCAGGCTCCAAAAACCCGCAAAAAGCTTCCCGAGTACGTGGATGAACAGAAAATGGACCGGCTCTTTGCGCTGGAAAGCGGGGAGGAATACAATTTTGAAAATTTCCGGAACCTCCTGATTCTTGATTTCTTTTACCGCACCGGGGTGCGTCTGTCTGAACTGATCGGTTTGAAAGTGAGTGATGTGAACCTCTATAATCTGACGATCACGGTACTGGGAAAAAGAAACAAAGTCAGGCAAATTCCCATTACCCTTTCCTTTAAAAATCTGCTTGAAAAATACCTGGCGGAACGGGAAGCCTTTTTGCAGGTGCAGGGTACAACTCACCCGTATTTCTTCGTGGGAAACAACGGTAACCAAATGTATCCCGGATTCGTTTACCGCATAGTGAAAAGCAGCATCAGCAGGGTATCCACCGGTCAGAAAAGAAGTCCTCACGTATTGAGGCACAGTTTTGCTACGGCCATGCTCAATCACGGGGCCGACATCAATGCCATCAAAGAAATCCTGGGGCACAGCAGCCTTGCGGCCACCCAGGTGTACACGCACAATTCCATCGAAAAATTAAAGGAAGTCTACAAACAGGCTTTCCCCAAAGCATAATATTTAAAACGTATAACTATGAAAGTGAAAGTTCAATCGATCCATTTCGATGCTGACCGCAAATTACTTCAGTTTGTGGAGGAGAAAGTGGACAAGCTGGCACAATTTTACGAAGCCATTATTGAGAGTGAAGTATTTCTGAGGATTGATAAATCCGATGTAAAAGGAAATAAAATTGCGGAAATACGGATTGCCACGCCCGGGAAAACACTCTTTGCCAAAGAGCAGTGCAAGACCTTTGAGGAAGCTACCGACAATGCCGTGGAAGCGCTCCGTAAACAAATCACCAAGCACAAGGAAAAGCAGCGTGGGGACTGATCCTGCCTGATACCACACGAGCCCGCTGATTCAGCGGGCTTTTTTTTGCCTTTTTTTAGGCTAAGGTGATGCAGGTTTCGGCTGAATTTCCTTGATGCCCCCGGAATTTTTATTTACTTAGCAGGTATCTAAACTATACCGGTACGCTCATGAAAAAAAATCTATTCCTGTTTACCTGGATCACGGCCTTCCTGCTCCTGAATTCGGCCACTTTCGGGCAAAGCGATCGTCACCGCACGGGTAAGCCTGTCTCTGCCAGTCTTTCAGAGCTGGTGAAAGCCGGCTTTCACAAAGACGGGCTTCTCCCTTCCACAACGGCTTTGTTTGATGTTCAGTCCTATTATAACCTGGATTCCCTGGCCAGTTTTTCGGGTGGTTTTGCCGCCCTGGCCTGGACCGGCAGCGAATGGTGGGTAGCGCAGTGGAACAAGGATTCCCTGTTTACTTTTTCTCCGGCGGGCGTCCTGACGTCTTCCTTCAAAATCACCGGTGTGGGGGCATCAAATTCAGGCGTTCGCAGCATGACCTTTGACGGTACCTACCTCTATCTGGCGGATAATTCCGCGCCTGCCAACATCAAAAAAGTGGATCCGGTGACAAAAACCCTGGTGAGTACCATTTCGGTTTCTTCCACCTTCACCGTTCGTACCGCTACCTACAGCCCGCTGACCAATGGAGGAGCGGGTGGATTCTGGATCAGCAATTTCGGATCGCCGCTGGTGGAGATCGACCTGGCCGGCAATGTGCTCAACTCCGTGCCGCTCTCGGTTCATACGCTGGTGGCGGTTTACGGTCTGGCGATGGATACGCTAACGGCCGGAGGTCCCTATCTCTGGGCTTTCGATCAGGCGGCGGGTGGTACACAGGCTAACCTTGTTCGCCTTCAGCTTCCCTCCTGCATTCCGACCTTCGTCCTGCACAATGTGAATTCCGACATCGGCGTGCAGAGCGGGAGTACGGGCATTGCCGGAGGCTTGTTCATTTCCAGTTCCGTCGTGCCCGGTGAAAACACCATCGCCGGTGTCTTGCAGGGAACTCCCGACGACATCCTCTTCGCCTACGAGCTCGACAGCGCCAGTCAGATCGCCAACGATGCCTCGCTGGATACCATGCGCTGGCAACCCGGTTTTACCATCGTTCCCGATCAGCAGGCGGGTATTTTTACCTTTCCGGCCATCGCCACCAACCGCGGGGCCAACCTGATCTCCACGCTGACTTATACAGCCGAGGTGACACAAGGAGCAAGTGTTTTGTACACCGGCAGCGGCAATGCCAATGCGATGGCATCGGGGTCCTATGCGCTGATCAGTCCTTCGGGCACCTGGACTCCTCCCGGCATCGGAACCTACCGGGTGGGAGGGGAGGTCAGCATCGTGGGCACCAGCGATCAGAATCCTTCCAACGACACCCTTTCCTTCCGGATCAACGTTTCCGACACCGTTTACGCCCGTGACAATGGCGTAGTGAACGGCGCGCTCGGCATCGGCAGCAACATCGGGGGAACGTTGGGGCAACTGTATACCCTGAACAGCCCGGATGTCATCACCTCGGTGACGTTCCGTTGCAACGGACCCACCGAAAACGATACCACCCGCGTGGTGATTTATAATTTTGCCGGTTCTGCGCCCGGTACCATGATCGGCAAATCCGATTTTTATTATTTCAGTGCCTCGGATACCAACGGGGTGGTGCTGACCCTGGAGGTTAAAGACATGTCGGGCAATCCGCTCACCCTCGGTCCGGGAACTTATTTTGTCGGCATCGAGGAATACTTCGAAAACGTTTCCCTCGCCACCTCCAATTTCAACTGGAGACCAGCGGTCACCTACATCACTTTTCCCGGACAAGCCTGGGCCTCCAACGAAGCCTTTGGCTTCAAGCGGATTTATGTGTTGAGGGCCAATACGGGCAACAGCGTGACCGCTCTCCCGGAATTCGATGGAAGCGATGCCCTGCAGGTCTTCCCGAACCCCGCCCGCGACAGGATCACCCTCTCCCTGGAGCGCGGATTGTTTAGTTATGCGCTCACCGATCTCAACGGCCGCGTGCTGGAACAGCGCATGGGTCTTGGCGGAAAGAAAGAAGTACAACTTTCCACTGATAAAATGGCTGTTGGTGTGTACCAGATCAGAGCGGTGGATCAACAGGGGCAGGTCTATCTGACCCGGTTTGTCAAGCAATAGAACCTAAGGGTTGCAAGGCACAAAGGCTCCGGAGAATTGTTCCTCCGGAGCCTTTGCTGTTTTCCGGCTTTTTTACTCCGGCCGGCCGGGTGATTGTTGTACCCGACCGATATCCAGGCATACAGTACGAAAAATTTCAGTTCAGATCTTGTTTGAAAAAGAGAATTCACTACATTTGCAGTCCCTTTTTGGGGAGTGTCTTGTAGTTCATTGATATTCAAGCCGATGTAGCTCAGCTGGTCAGAGCTACTGATTTGTAATCAGTAGGTCGGGGGTTCGAATCCCTCCATCGGCTCCTTAAAAATTCACCAGGTTGGTTCGTCAAACTGCTGCCGGTGACCCTTCCCTCCGGGAGGGTAAATTAATTGCGGGGAGATAGCCAAGTGGCCAACGGCAACAGACTGTAAATCTGTCCTCTTCGGAGTTCGAAGGTTCGAATCCTTCTCTCCCCACCAGTTCTTTATGTATTGATTTCGTCTTCCGGCACGTCAGAAATAAGCGGAAGTAGCTCATTTGGTAGAGCATCAGCCTTCCAAGCTGAGGGTAGCGAGTTCGAGCCTCGTCTTCCGCTCCAGAGGGCCTTCGGGGGAGTTCATACCCGCGGGCTGCAGAGGAAAACCGGGGAGGAAAAGATGAAAATTATTGAAAATGAATTTTATGATTCGATAATTTTTGTAATTTCACGGCCCCAATGAAAGGATTGCGGCGGGCCGGAAAGACGAATGATTCCGGGAAAGCGTAGCTTCTTTCCCGATTACCCGCCAATGTAGCTCAGTCGGTAGAGCACATCCATGGTAAGGATGAGGTCACCAGTTCGATCCTGGTCATTGGCTCAAAACAGTAAAACATTAACAATAAATATAACACCTTCATAAAATGGCTAAAGAGAAATTTGATCGTTCCAAGCCACACGTAAACATTGGAACCATTGGTCACGTTGACCACGGTAAGACCACTCTTACTGCTGCAATTACAAACGTTCTGTCACAGCAGGGTTTGGCTGAGAAGAGGGATTTCTCCTCTATCGATAACGCTCCCGAAGAAAAAGAGCGTGGTATCACCATCAACACCGCTCACGTAGAGTATCAGACGAAGAACCGTCACTATGCTCACGTGGACTGTCCGGGTCACGCCGACTATGTGAAGAACATGGTTACGGGTGCTGCCCAGATGGACGGTGCGATTCTGGTTGTTGCCGCTACGGATGGTCCTATGCCGCAGACACGCGAGCACATCCTGCTGGCACGCCAGGTAGGTGTTCCTAAAATTGTTGTTTTCATGAACAAAGTGGACGCGGTGGATGATCCCGAGCTGCTCGACCTTGTTGAAATGGAAATCCGCGAACTTCTTTCTTTCTACGATTATGATGGTGACAACACACCGATCATCCGTGGATCTGCACTGGGTGGTCTGAATCTCGACGCCAACTGGGTTCCGAAAATCATGGAACTGATGGATGCGGTGGATACCTTCATCCCCCTGCCTCCGCGCGAAGTAGACAAGCCTTTCCTGATGCCGATTGAGGACGTATTCTCCATCACCGGTCGTGGTACCGTAGCAACAGGCCGTATCGAGCGTGGTGTAATCAACTCCAACGATTCAGTGGAAATCATCGGCATGCAGTCGGAGAAACTGACCTCTACCGTTACCGGTGTGGAAATGTTCCGTAAGATCCTGGATCGCGGAGAAGCCGGCGACAACGTAGGTCTTCTCCTGCGTGGTATCGAGAAAACCGATATCCGTCGTGGAATGGTAATCGCCAAGCCCGGTTCCATCAAGCCGCACGCTAAATTCAAAGCTGAGATTTATGTATTGAAGAAAGAAGAAGGTGGCCGCCACACTCCTTTCCACAACAAATACCGTCCTCAGTTCTATTTCCGTACTACGGACGTAACCGGTGAAATCACCCTGCCGGAAGGCCGTGAGATGGTAATGCCCGGTGATAACGTAACGATCACTGTGGAGCTGATCCAGCCGATCGCCATGGACAAAGGTCTTCGCTTCGCGATCCGTGAAGGTGGACGTACCGTGGGTGCAGGCCAGGTAACCGAGATCCTCGAGTAGTCGGATATCACATAAAGCAGGTGCTCGTCCCGGCCTAACGGTTGGGACGCACCTGTTTATAAGATTCAAGGTGAAAAGTGCCGGATTCCTTCACAGGATTCTGAAAAGCAGCCCGCAGCAAGGTTGCTGCAGCCTGTGTTTCCGCCCTCTGCAAGAAGGAAGGTCGGCAGGCAGCCCGGCTCCCGGGAACAGCACATTGCACTGAATTTACGGGTGTAGCTCAATTGGTAGAGTAGCGGTCTCCAAAACCGTTGGCTGGGAGTTCGAGTCTCTCCACCCGTGCCAAAAGAAAAGAAGGCAAAAACAAAACGTCGATTAATATGGAAAAGATCAAAGCCTATATCGCAGATTCCTACAATGAGCTCATGAACAAAGTTTCATGGCCGACCTGGAATGAACTGCAGAGCAGTGCTATCGTGGTGCTCGTGGCGACATTGATTTTTGGTTGCGTGATCTTTTTGATTGACGCCATCTTCCAGGGAACCCTGAACCTCATTTATAACCTCTTCGCTTAATTGATCATGACAGAGACGACAACCGGCAATAAAAAATGGTATGTCATCCGTGCCATCAGCGGGAAAGAGAAGAAGGTGAAGCAATACATCGAGAGTGAGATTGCCCGTACCGGATTGCAGGATTATGTAGCACAGGTGCTGATCCCGATGGAGAAGTTCTACCAGATCAAAGATGGCAAGAAGATCTCCAAGGAAAGGGCTCACCTTCCCGGCTATGTGCTCATTGAGGCCGAGCTGGTAGGGGAGATCCCGCACATCATCGAGAACACCACCGGTGTGATCGGCTTCCTGGGTGCCAAGGGCGAAGCGCCCACCCCGCTCCGCCAGAGTGAAGTCAACCGGATCCTCGGCAAGTTCGATGAACTGGTGGACAGTGAAGAGGTGATCAACATTCCCTTCGTCGTTGGCGAAACCGTGAAAGTGACCGACGGTCCTTTCAACAGCTTCTCCGGCGTGATTGAAGAAGTGAACGAAGAGAAGAAGAAGCTCAAAGTGATGGTCAAGATTTTCGGGCGCAAAACGCCGCTCGAGCTCAGTTACATGCAGGTAGAAAAAGAATCGTAAACCGGGCCGTACGCCCCATGCCGGTCAGCTTCCACTCCGGCAGAAGGCACACTCTCCACGCACCCGGCCGAGTTTAATAAACAGAACAAATGGCAAAAGAAATAGGCGCACTCATCAAATTACAGGTGAAAGGCGGCGCTGCCAATCCCGCACCTCCCATCGGACCGGCTCTCGGTGCGAAAGGGGTAAACATCATGGAGTTCTGCAAGCAGTTCAATGCGCGCACCCAGGATAAGGCAGGACAGGTATTGCCGGTCATCATTACTGTATACACCGATAAGTCGTTTGACTTCATCATCAAAACCCCTCCTGCATTCGTGCAGCTCCTTGAGGCGGCAAAAATTCAAACAGGTTCAGCTGAATCCAACCGTAAAAAAGTCGGAACCGTAACCTGGGACCAGATCCGTAAGATTGCTGAAGGCAAAATACAGGACATGAACTGCTTCACCATCGAATCAGCGATGAAGATGATTGCAGGCTCTGCCCGTAGTGCCGGTATCAATGTAGAAGGCGCTGCCCCCTGGGAACAGTAAGTGGGACCGCGGCGCCGGGAATCGCTAGCTGCTTCCCGTGATCCGGTGCCGGAACAATTATAAACTCAGAATCAGAAAATGGCTAAGTTAACTAAGAACCAAAAGGTAGCTTACGCGAAAGTAGACGCTGATAAAGCCTACAGCCTGAACGATGCCACCAAGCTCGTGAAGGATGTTACTTTCACGAAGTTTGATGCTTCCGTCGACCTGAGTGTACGACTGGGTGTCGATCCACGGAAGGCCAATCAAATGGTACGTGGTATTGTTACCCTCCCGCACGGAACCGGTAAAACCGTTCGTGTGCTGGTGTTGTGCACCCCCGACAAAGAGCAGGAAGCCCGCGAAGCCGGCGCCGACCATGTGGGTCTTGATGATTACATCCAGAAAATCGAAGGCGGTTGGACGGATGTGGATATCGTGATCACCATGCCCGGTGTGATGGCCAAAGTGGGTAAGCTTGGTAAAATCCTGGGCCCCCGTAACCTCATGCCCAACCCCAAAACCGGTACCGTGACCAACGATGTCGGCAAAGCGGTGAAGGAAGTGAAAGCGGGTAAAATCGACTTCAAGGTGGACAAAACCGGAATCATCCATGCCTCCATCGGCAAGGTGTCTTTCGATGCCGCCAAGTTGTACGATAACGCTCACGAATTACTCCAGACTATCGTTAAGCTCAAACCATCGGCCGCAAAAGGAACATACCTCAAGAGTATCGCCCTCAGCAGCACGATGAGCCCCGGCATCCGCGTAGATGCGAAGAATGTTGCCGGGTAAACCAATTAACACGAATTCGTCACATGACAAGAGAAGAAAAGAACCAGATCATCGATGAATTGGTGGGTACTTTGAGTCAGTTCAATAATTTCTATATCACCAATATAGAAACCCTGAACTCAGAAAAAACCTCCAAACTGCGTCGTCTTTGCTTTAACAAGCAAGTGCAGTTGAAGGTGGCTAAGAATTCCCTTATCAAGAAGGCACTGGAAAAAATTGAAGGCGACTTCAGCCAGTTGATGCCCACGCTGAAAGGTTCATCGGCCATCATGGCCTGTGAAGCAGCGAGCACGCCTGCTAAACTGATCCGGGATTTCCGCAGAGACAGCGGAAAAGACGCTACCAAGCCTGCATTGAAGAGCGCTTATATCGACGGTGGAATCTACGTTGGAGACAATCAGCTGGATGCTCTCGCATCGCTGAAATCCAAAAACGAACTCATCGGAGATGTTATCGGCCTCCTTCAGTCTCCTGCAAAATCTGTTATCTCCGGCCTCAAAGGCCAGGGTGGCAAAATTGCCGGAATCCTCAAAACCCTGGAAGAGCGTGCTGCCTGAGCCTCATCGCCCGGCGCAGATCACGTGGGTTTAACCCTTCCATCAAAAACAACAAACAAAAACTAAAAGTAACTCCTTAAAAATTCAATAAAATGGCAGATTTGAAAGCATTCGCTGAGCAACTCGTAAACCTGACAGTGAAAGAAGTTCAGGAACTTGCAACTATCCTCAAAGATGAGTACGGTATTGAGCCTGCTGCAGCAGCAGTAGCAGTGGCCGCTCCCGGTGCAGGTGGTGGCGCAGCCGCAGCCGCTGAAGAGAAAACAGCATTCGACGTAATCCTGAAAAGCGCAGGAGCCAATAAACTTGCAATCGTGAAACTCGTGAAAGACCTGACCGGTCTTGGACTGAAAGAAGCGAAAGACCTGGTGGACGGCGCTCCGAAACCCCTCAAAGAAGGTGTTTCTAAGGAAGAAGCTAACGCCCTGAAGCAACAGCTTACAGAAGCTGGCGCTGAAGTTGAAATCAAGTAATTGATTGTCAGTCTTCTAATAGACCTGTTCCACCCGCCCGGTGGAACAGGTCTTTCCCATTTTCTTACCCCCGGACCTTGCAGGGGCCGAACGGTTGATCAATAACAAATAAAACTCCTTCGCCTTGACTACGAAAACCAGTCTCACCACAGAGAAGTCAGTATCCAACCGAATTAATTTCAGTAAGAGTAAACACAGGATTGAGTATCCTGATTTTCTCGAAATACAGCTGAAGTCCTTCAAGGACTTCTTCCAGCTTGAAACCACCGCTGATAACCGTACCGAAGAGGGGCTTTACAAGGTGTTCAGTGAGAATTTTCCGATTACCGATTCCCGGAACAATTTCGTGCTCGAGTTCCTCGATTACTTCGTGGATCCTCCCCGCTATTCCCTCGAGGAATGCATCGAGCGCGGACTGACCTACAGCGTTCCGCTGAAGGCGAAGCTGAAGCTGTACTGTACCGATCCCGAGCACGAAGATTTTGAAACCATCGTGCAGGACGTGTACCTGGGAACCATTCCCTACATGACACCCAAGGGAACCTTTGTGGTCAACGGCGCCGAAAGGGTAGTGGTGTCGCAGCTGCACCGTTCGCCCGGTGTGTTCTTCGGCCAGAGCCGCCATGCCAACGGCACCAAGCTGTATTCCGCCCGCGTGATCCCCTTCAAGGGATCCTGGATCGAGTTCGCCACGGACATCAACAATGTCATGTATGCCTACATCGACCGTAAAAAGAAATTCCCCGTCACCACCCTCCTGCGGGCTATCGGTTTTCAGACCGACAAGGACATCCTTGAGCTTTTCGGACTGGCGGACGAGGTGAAAGTGAGCAAAGCCGGCCTTAAAAAGGTGGTGGGCCGTAAGCTGGCCGCCCGGGTGCTGAAGAGCTGGCTCGAAGATTTCGTAGACGAAGATACCGGCGAAGTGGTTTCCATTGAGCGGAACGAGGTGATCCTCGAGCGGGAAACCATTCTGGAGGACGAGCACATCGACCTGATCGTGGATGCCGGCGTGAAGTCGGTGATCCTGCACAAGGAAGACGCCAATACCAACGACTACGCCATCATTTACAATACGCTGCAGAAAGATACCTCCAACTCGGAAAAAGAGGCGGTGGAACACATCTACCGTCAGCTGCGGAACGCGGAGCCACCCGATGAGGAAACCGCAAGGGGCATCATCGACAAGCTCTTTTTCTCCGACAAACGGTACGACCTCGGCGAAGTAGGCCGTTTCCGTCTGAACCGTAAACTGAATCTGAACATCGCGGAGAATACCAAGGTACTGACCAAGGAAGACATCATTGCGATCATCAAATACCTGATCGAACTCATCAACGCGAAAACCATCGTGGATGATATCGATCACCTGAGCAACCGTCGTGTGCGGACCGTGGGCGAGCAGCTCTATTCGCAGTTCGGCGTGGGTCTGGCCCGTATGGCCCGTACCATCCGCGAAAGGATGAACGTTCGTGACAACGAAGTGTTCACACCGGCCGACCTGATCAACGCGAAGACCCTGTCGAGCGTGATCAATTCCTTCTTCGGCACCAACCAGCTGAGCCAGTTCATGGATCAGACCAATCCCCTGGCGGAGATCACGCACAAGCGTCGTCTCTCCGCACTCGGACCGGGCGGTCTTTCGCGCGAGCGTGCAGGTTTCGAGGTTCGTGACGTTCACTACACCCACTACGGCCGCCTCTGCACCATCGAGACGCCGGAAGGTCCGAACATCGGTCTGATCTCCTCTCTCTGCGTCTATGCGAAAATCAATACCCTCGGCTTCATCTCCACGCCCTACCGGAACGTGAAAGAAGGCAAGGTGGACATCGAAAACGAGGTGATTTACCTGACGGCCGAAGAGGAGGATACCAAAGTAATTGCCCAGGCCAATGCGCCTGTTGACGATAAAGGTCACTTTACCGATGTCCGTGTGAAAGCACGCTTTGAAGGCGACTTCCCCATCGTGGAGCCCCGCGACCTGCACCTGGTGGACGTTGCGCCGAACCAGATTGCCTCCATCGCCGCCTCTCTGATTCCTTTCCTTGAGCACGACGATGCGAACCGCGCCCTGATGGGATCCAACATGCAACGTCAGGCCGTTCCCCTGCTGCGCCCCCAGGCGCCGATTGTGGGTACCGGTCTGGAAGGACACGTGGTGCGCGACAGCCGGGTACTCATCAACGCCGAATACCCCGGTGTGGTGGAGTACGTGGATGCCAATGAAATTCACGTGCGCAATTTCCGCAGTGAAGAAGAAAAGCTGATCAGCTTCGACGACGATGTGAAGGTGTACCGCCTCACCAAGTTCCAGAAGACTAACCAGAATACCTGCATCAACCTCAAGCCCATTGTCAAGAAGGGCGACAAGGTGAAGGTGGGCCAGGTGCTGTGCGAGGGCTACGCCACCCAGGGTGGTGAACTCGCCCTCGGCCGTAACCTGAAAGTGGCTTTCATGCCCTGGAAAGGATACAACTTCGAGGATGCGATTGTGATTTCCGAGCGTGTGGTGCGTGAGGACATCTTCACCTCCATCCACGTGGACGAATACAGCCTGGAAGTGCGGGATACCAAGCGCGGACTGGAAGAGCTGACAGCGGATATCCCCAACGTGAGTGAAGAAGCCACCCGCGAACTCGACGAGCACGGATTGATCCGTGTCGGCGCCGAAGTCGGCGAGGGCGACATCCTCATCGGAAAGATCACCCCGAAAGGCGAAACCGATCCTTCACCCGAGGAAAAACTCCTGCGGGCCATCTTCGGCGACAAGGCCGGCGACGTGAAAGACGCCTCCCTCAAGGTGCCGCCTTCCGTCAAGGGTGTGGTGATCGACAAGAAACTGTTTTCGCGTGCCATCAAGGACAAGCGCGGACGCGATGAAGAGAAAAACATCGTGGCCCGTTTTGATGCGGAGCAGGACAAGGACCTTGCCGAACTCAAAGTGCAGCTGGTCGACAAACTCTTTGTACTGGTCAGCGGCAAAACCGCCCAGGGCGTACTCAACGCCTACAAGGAGGTGGTGATTCCGAAGGGTGCCAAGTTCACCCAGAAGATGCTGACGGATCTGGATTACAACAACATCAATCCGACCAAGTGGACCACCGACAAAGAAAAGAATGAGCAGATCACCCGCCTCCTCACCAATTACAATGTGAAGGCGAACGAGATCATTGCTTCCTATAAACGCAAGAAGTTCCAGATCCAGATCGGCGACGAGTTGCCCACCGGCATCATGCAGCTGGCCAAAGTCTACATCGCCAAGAAGCGTAAGCTGAAAGTAGGGGATAAGATGGCGGGCCGTCACGGTAACAAGGGCATCGTGGCGCGTATCGTACGCGACGAAGACATGCCTTACCTCGAGGACGGAACACCGGTGGACATCGTACTCAACCCGCTGGGCGTACCCTCGCGGATGAACCTCGGTCAGATCTATGAAACCGTACTGGCCTGGGCCGGCGAGAAGCTGGGTGTGAAATTTGCCACGCCGATCTTCGACGGAGCCACCCTCGACGAAATCGATCATTACGTGACCAAGGCCGGCCTTCCGAAGTTCGGTTCTTCCTACCTCAGTGACGGAGGTACCGGCGAGCGTTTCCACCAGCCGGCTACCGTGGGCATCATTTACATGCTCAAGCTGGGCCACATGGTCGACGACAAGATGCACGCCCGTTCCATCGGACCGTACTCCCTCATCACCCAGCAGCCGCTCGGCGGTAAAGCGCAGTTCGGCGGACAGCGTTTCGGTGAGATGGAGGTGTGGGCGATTGAAGCCTTCGGCGCGGCCAACATCCTGCAGGAGCTCCTCACCGTGAAATCCGATGACGTGATGGGTCGTGCGAAAGCCTATGAATCCATTGTGAAAGGCGATAACATGTTGCAGCCGGGCATCCCCGAATCCTTCAATGTATTGCTCCACGAGTTACAGGGCCTCTGCCTCAAAGTAACCCTGGATTAAGGCAAGGGTTCAACCAATCAATTTAAAAGACTAACGTTCACGTTATACCGACAAACAAAACATGGCGGCTAAGAAAGACCAAAAGCTGAAAAGCAATTTCACCAAAATTACCATCAGTCTCGCCAGCCCGGAGAACATCCTCGAGCAGTCAAGCGGCGAGGTGCTGAAGCCGGAGACCATCAATTACCGGACCTACAAGCCGGAGCGCGATGGCCTTTTCTGCGAACGCATTTTCGGTCCGGTGAAGGACTGGGAATGCCATTGCGGTAAGTACAAGCGCATCCGCTACAAAGGGATCGTTTGCGACCGATGCGGGGTGGAAGTTACCGAGAAGAAAGTGCGCCGTGAGCGCATGGGACACATCACGCTGACCGTGCCTGTGGCCCACATCTGGTATTTCCGTTCCCTGCCGAATAAAATCGGCTACCTCCTCGGTTTGCCCACCAAGAAACTGGACCTGATCATTTACTACGAACGTTACGTGGTGATCCAGGCCGGTATCAAAGCCAACGACGGGGTGAATTACCTCGACTTCCTGACCGAAGAGGAGTACCTCAACATCATGGAGACCTTGCCGAAGGACAATGCTCACCTGGATGACAAGGACCCGAACAAATTCATCGCCAAGATGGGCGCGGAAGCCCTGTTCGACCTGCTTTCACGCCTCGAACTCGACTCCCTGAGCTTCAAGCTGCGTCACCAGGCCAATACAGAAACCAGTCAGCAGCGGAAGAACGAAGCGCTCAAGCGCCTCCAGGTGGTGGAAGCTTTCCGCCATGCTAACGGACACATTGAAAACCGCCCCGAATGGATGATCGTTAAGGTGGTTCCGGTGATTCCGCCGGAGCTGCGCCCCCTGGTGCCCCTGGATGGCGGACGTTTTGCCACCTCGGATCTCAACGACCTCTACCGCCGTGTGATCATCCGTAACAACCGCCTCAAGCGTCTTATCGAAATCAAAGCGCCGGAAGTCATCCTGCGCAACGAGAAACGCATGTTGCAGGAAGCGGTGGACTCCCTCTTCGACAACAGCCGCAAGGTGAATGCCGTGAAGACGGAAAGCAACCGCGCCCTGAAGTCCCTTTCCGATTCGCTGAAGGGAAAACAAGGCCGCTTCCGTCAGAACCTGCTCGGTAAGCGTGTGGATTATTCCGCGCGTTCCGTAATCGTCGTAGGCCCGGAAATGAAACTCCACGAGTGCGGTCTTCCGAAAGACATGGCCGCCGAACTTTTCAAGCCCTTCATCATCCGTAAAATGATTGAAAGGGGAGTGGTGAAGACCGTAAAAAGCGCCAAGAAAATTGTAGACCGGAAAGACGCCATCGTCTGGGACATCCTCGAGAATGTTCTGAAAGGGCACCCCGTGATGCTGAACCGCGCGCCTACGCTGCACCGTCTCGGTATCCAGGCTTTCCAGCCCAAGCTCATCGAAGGAAAAGCGATTCAGCTGCACCCGCTCGTGTGTACGGCGTTCAACGCCGACTTCGACGGTGACCAGATGGCGGTGCACCTGCCGCTCGGAAACGCCGCGATCCTCGAAGCGCAGATGCTGATGCTTGCCTCGCACAACATCCTCAACCCCGCCAACGGCGCGCCGATTACCGTTCCTTCACAGGACATGGTACTCGGTCTTTATTATATTACCAAGGGTCGCAAGTCGACCGAGGCCGTGAAAGTGCGTGGAGAAGGCCTGGCCTTTTACTCTTCCGAAGAGGTGATCATCGCCTACAACGAAGGACGGGTAGACCTGCATGCCTGGATCAAGGTAAAAGCCAATGTGCGTGAAGGCGGACAGCTGCTGAGCCGTTTGATTGAAACCACCGTCGGCCGCGTACTCTTCAACGAAGTGGTGCCGCCCCGTGCCGGTTACATCAACGAGCTGCTCACCAAGAAATCGCTGCGTGAGATCATCGGCAATGTACTGAAGGAAACCGGCATCGCCGAAACTGCACGCTTCCTCGACGATATCAAGGATCTTGGCTTCCGCATGGCCTTCCGCGGCGGACTGTCCTTTAACCTGAACGATGTCATCATTCCTGTAGAAAAGGAAAAATTCATCGGCAAAGCCAACCAGGAAGTAGAAGAGGTGATGAACAACTACAACATGGGTTTCATCACCAACAACGAACGATACAACCAGATCATCGATATCTGGTCGCGTACCAATTCCAGGATCACCGATACGCTCATGAACCAGATGAAGAACGACAAACAGGGTTTCAACTCTGTGTTCATGATGCTGGATTCCGGAGCCCGTGGTTCCAAGGAGCAGATCCGTCAGCTGGGCGGTATGCGGGGACTGATGGCCAAGCCGCAGAAATCCGGATCTACCGGCGGCGAGATCATCGAAAACCCCATCCTCTCCAACTTTAAGGAAGGCCTGTCCATCCTTGAGTACTTTATCTCCACCCACGGTGCACGTAAAGGTCTTGCCGATACCGCTCTGAAAACAGCGGATGCCGGTTACCTCACCCGTCGTCTGGTGGACGTGGCGCAGGATGTGATCATCACCGATCCCGATTGCGGAACCCTGCGTGGTCTCGCCATGACAGCCCTCAAGAACCAGGAAGACGTGGTGGAAAGCCTCTACGACCGTATCCTGGGTCGCGTATCGGTGCACAATGTGATGCATCCGCAAACCGGCGAACTGCTGGTTTCCTCAGGTGAGGAAATCAACGAAGACATCGCCGCAAAAATCCAGGACTCCCCGATTGAAATGGTGGAGATCCGTTCTGTACTGACCTGTGAGTCGAAGAAGGGTGTATGCGGCCGTTGCTACGGGCGTAACCTCGCTTCCGGACGCATGGTGCAGAAAGGAGAAGCGGTGGGCGTTATCGCCGCGCAGTCCATCGGTGAGCCGGGTACACAGCTTACCCTCCGTACTTTCCACGTGGGTGGTGTGGCATCGAAAGGTGCTACAGAAACCTCCATCGTGGCCAAGTTCAACGGCATTGTGGAGTTTGAAGAAGTCAGGACCATCCGCAGCGGAAAGAAAGGCGAAGATTACGATATCGTCATCGGTCGTTCCGGTGAGATGCGGATCATCGATTCCAACACCCGTGCAGTGCTTACCTCCGGTATCATCCCCTACGGTTCACACCTTTTCATCAAAGAAGGCGCTACCGTTGAGAAAGGCCAGATGCTTTGCGAGTGGGATCCGTTCAACGCGGTGATCATTTCAGAGTTCGGCGGCAAGGTGGCTTTTGAACACATTGAAGAAGGGGTCACCTTCAAGGAAGAATCCGACGAACAAACCGGCTTCAAGGAGAAAGTGGTGATCGACAGCCGCGACAAGACCCGTATTCCGGTCATCAAGGTGGTGAGCGGTAAGGAGACCATCAAAGCGTACAACATTCCGGTAGGCGCCCACATCGTGGTGAACGAAGGCGATAAAATTGAGCCGGGCGAAATCCTGGTGAAAATTCCCCGTCAGATGGGTCGTACCGGTGACATCACCGGCGGTCTGCCCCGTGTAACGGAATTGTTCGAAGCACGTAATCCGAGCAACCCGGCCATCGTGTCTGAAATTGACGGGGTCGTGAGTTACGGCGGCGTGAAGCGTGGGAACCGTGAAACCATCATCACTGCGCGCGACGGTGAAGTGAAGAAATACCTCGTGCCGCTGAGCAAGCACATCCTCGTTCAGGACGGCGATTTCATCCGTGCGGGTCAGCCCCTTTCGGATGGCGCCATCACTCCGAGCGATATCCTGGCCATCAAAGGTCCGACCGCCGTGCAGGAATACCTCGTGAATGAAATTCAGGAAGTGTACCGTCTGCAGGGCGTGAAGATCAACGACAAGCACTTTGAAACCATCGTGCGTCAGATGATGCGTAAGGTGATCATCGAAGATCCGGGCGATACCCGTTTCCTCGAACGCGAGTCGGTGAACAAGGTGGATTTCATGGAAGAGAACGATTCCATCATTGATAAAAAGGTAGTGGTTGAACCGGGTGATTCACCCCGCTTCAAAGCCGGCCAGATCATCACCCTGCGCCAGTTGCGCGATGAAAATTCGCAGCTCAAGCGCAAGGACATGAAACTGGTGGATGCGCGTGACGCCACACCGGCCACGTCCTCCCCGCTTCTGCAGGGTATCACACAGGCATCACTGCATACGAAGAGCTGGATCTCGGCCGCTTCGTTCCAGGAAACCACCAAGGTTCTCAACGAAGCCGCCATCCGCGGAAGCGTGGATTACCTCAACGGTCTCAAGGAAAACGTAATCGTCGGCCACCTGATTCCTGCCGGTACAGGTTTGCGCGAATACGAAAAACTGATCGTGGGTTCGCAGGAGGAATACGACCTGCTGATGGCTTCGAAGAAAGAAGCGATGGAAGCATAATTCTGATCAAAGCATGTATAAAAAAACGCCCCGCTACGGGGCGTTTTTGCTTTTGGCGGATCCGGCACCGTATTTTGTATTTTATCGGTCTCAGGACGGGAATATTCGTAATTTCGTATTCAGATCAGTAGTTAACATTCAACCTACAGCCAAATCTCATGGAGAACAACAACAACCAGCTCAACATAGAACTCACCGAAGAAATCGCGGAAGGCATCTATTCCAACCTCGCCATCATCACCCATTCCAATGCGGAGTTTGTCGTGGATTTTGTAAAAGTGATGCCCGGCGTTCCCAAGGCCCGTGTGAAATCAAGGATCGTCCTGACGCCCCAGCATGCCAAACGCCTTTTGAGCGCCCTGGCCGACAATATTCAGAAGTATGAAGCGGTACACGGCACCATCAAGCAAACCGACGGCGTAGGGCTTCCTATGAATTTCGGGGGTCCAACGGCCCAGGCTTAATCTCCGCCGGAAGCGCCTTTGCTGCGATAGTCCTTCTCCCGGCTCATGGGCCCTCAAAAAGGAAACCCGGAGGGATTCGGGCCGTTTAAAGTGGCGGGCTCCATTTCCCCGCTCCGCTTCAGCGCAGATGCATTCCTGCTGCCGAAGACGGTTTCTTTAAGCATCCTATGAAGCATACGCTCTTCCTTCGTTTTTGGTGGTTGCTCAAGCTGCTGGTCTTTTTACTGTCCTGCTGGTTCATCTGGTTTCACCTCGTCACCGAGATAAAAACACTGGGGAATTACCGGGAGCCGTCGAAAGCCATCGCGGAACTCCTGGCGCATCCTCTTTTTTACCTGGTGCTCCTGCTCGCGCTGTTCAACTGGAGCCTGGAGGCGCTGAAATGGAAATTTCTGCTTCGTAAAATTGAAAACGTTTCCTTTCTGGATGCCCTGCGCGCCTTCTTCAACGGCATCACCCTGAGTTTTTTTACGCCCAATCGGGTTGGAGAATTTGCCGGAAGGATCCTGTATCTCTCTGCCGGAAACCGGGTGCGCGGAGCGCTCCTGACGGTGTTGGGCAGTAGCGCGCAACTGCTGATTACCATCCAGGCGGGTCTCCTGGCGTTCTGGTTTTTTCTCCCGCGCCTGCTTGATCTCGACTTGTTTTCGGAGAGGGTGCTGCGTGCCGCGCTCCTGCTCTTCTTTATACTCTGCACCTGGTCCTGGTTTCGTTTTCCGAAACTGGCCTCCTGGCTGGACCGGTTCAGGATAAAGTCCGCCTGGAAAGAAAAAATGCATGTCTGGGACCAGTGTTCCTTTTCCGACCTGCTGAGCGTCTGGCTGCTCTCGGCGGGCCGCTACACGGTCTTTACGGCGCAGCAGGTCCTCTTGTTTATGATCCTGGAGCCGCATGTTTCTCCGTCCGAAACTGCCGCGCTCTCCGCCCTTTCTTTTTTTCTGATCACCGTCATCCCCAGCATCGCCCTGGGTGAGCTCGGGATCCGGGGTAGCGTCAACCTCGCCCTGTTCGGGCTGGCCGGACTGACCTCTTCGACCATCCTTTTGGTTACTTTCGGTTTGTGGAGCATCAACATCGCGCTGCCGGCCGTGCTGGGCGCCGTTTCGGTTTTGTTCCTCAAACTGAAAACACGAACGAGTTAATCCGCCATGCTGGCCATCCTCTTCAACACCTTGTACGTGGTCCTGCTGCTCTGGTACCGGCACCAGTGGAGGCTGAACCTGCATGTGCCGGAAATTCTTTATCCCGGCGAGGAGCTTCCCCGTGTTTCGGTAATAGTACCCGTTAGGAATGAATCCGGAAACCTGCCGGATTTCCTGAGCCGCCTGGCGAGCCAGGAGTATCCCGCCGGCCGCATCGAATGGATTTTTGTAGACGACCACAGCGAAGACGATACCGTGCAGCTGCTCTCGGCTTATTCCGCTGTGCCGGTCAAACTGATCCGCCTGGAGCCGGCCGATGGGGAAGGAAAAAAGGCCGCGCTCGAAAAAGGAATACGGGCCGCAGCGGGGGAGTGGATCCTCACCACCGATGCCGACTGCATCTTGCCGTTCAATTGGGTGCATACGCTGATGAACGCCGCCCGCAACAGTGCGGCCGACATGATTTGCGGTACGGTGAAAGTTACAAGCGGAGGCGGATTTCTCCACGACTTTCAGGCCATGGAAACGGCGGTCCTGCAACTCTCGGGCGCCGCCTCGCTGCAGGCCGGTCATCCGCTGCTGAACACCGGAGCCAGCCTGGCCTTCCGCAAAGCGTCCTGGGAGCAGGTGGAGGGATACAGCAAGCACCGTCACCTCGCATCGGGCGACGATACCTTCCTGATGCTGGCCTTTCATCAGCAGCAAAAAGGAAGTGTAAAGCCTTGCACACAGCCTGCGGCGATGGCCGAAACCAGGCCGCATCAGGACTGGACCTCCGTCGTTCGTCAGCGCCTTCGCTGGAACGGCAAAGTGAAGCATTATCCCCTGGGTTATATCCATGCCGTAGGACTCCTCGTGCTGAGTGCGGCCATCAGTTTCCTGGTATTGCTCTTTCTCTCGTTCTTCGGCGACGGAAGTCTCTTCGATCTGATCCTGGTTTTCGTGCTGCGTTTCTATGCTGAATACGCCATTTTGCAGGAGTGGGAGGATCGTTCAAGGCAAAAGTTTTCCCTGTTTTCGATCTTTTGCATGTCGTGGCTGTATCCGCTCTTCACCGTTTTTTCAATGGTTTTCAGGCCCTTTATACGACCCGGATGGAAAGGGCGGCCTGTGAATAAAAGCGCGGCCTGACGGCGGCCCGGCCTCCTCTTTTTCGCTTATTTTGCTGAAGAATAAGAAGCGATGAAGACGTTCCTATACCTCCTGCTCCTGACCGGCCTGCACACGCTGGCCTTTGCGCAGAAAAAACCCGCTGCAATCAAACCGTATACCAGCGAAGAAGCAAAAGACGCCGGGAAGGAAGCGGATGCTTATTTCAAGGCTTTGAATTATCCGTCCGCATTGAAAATGTTCGAACGCCTTGTGCTCACCGAGCCCGGCAACGCGGATTACAATTACAAACTCGGCATGTGCTACCTGCTGACCAATACGGCCAAGCACAAGGCGGTTTCTTACCTGGAGTTTGCCGCCAATTCGAACGAGAAGAACAAACCGAAGGATGTACTCTTTGATCTGGGCAAGGCCTACCATTATGCAGGCCTGTACGACAAGGCCATCGAAACCTACGAGGCCTTCCGTCTTCAGAAGGGAGGCTCGGTCGATTCAAAACTCAAGTTCAACATGTGGGTGGACTGGAGCCACAACGCGAAGAAGCTGGCCGAAACTCCGGTCGCCTGTACCTTCAGCAACCTCGGCAAAAGCATCAACTCTAACCAGGCGGATTACCGTCCGCTGATGGGCGCCGCCGATACCATCGTATATTTTTCTTCCAAACGCAAGGGCACCGTAGGAGGACTCACCGACGATCTCGGCGAATCGCCTTCCGACGTGTACTTCTTTACGCAAAACGATACGTCCCGTTCCAAGGTGAAGAATGCCGGCATCACCGTCAACACCGAATATTACGAGGAAACCATGTTTCTGAGCATGAACGGCGACCGCATGCTGATTTACCGCGAAGGGCCGGAGTCGAACGGCGACATCTACCTGGCCGACCTGCAGGGAAAATCATGGGCCAAGCCCGTGCTGCTCGGCAAGGATTTTCAGACCAAGGTGCTGGAGACCGGCGCTACGCTTTCGCCCGATGGCCTTACCCTGTATTTCGCGGCGGAAGCCATGGATGGAAAAACAGGCAAGGATATCTACCGCTGTACCCGCACCGAATCAACCTCCTGGAGCAAGCCGGAGAAACTCAGCGGCCCGATCAACACCGATCTCGACGAAGACAATCCTGTTTTGTGGCTCGACGGAAAAACACTCTTCTTCAGTTCTACCGGCCATCAGAGCATGGGCGGTCTGGATATCTTCCGCAGTTACATGGCCGATCCCAGTGAAGGCTTCGGCAAGATTGAAAACCTCGGTTACCCGATCAATTCCGTTTACGACGATTACAACCTGGCGCTGGCCTGCGATGGTAAGTCGGCCTACGTTTCCGCCGTGCGCGACAGCGGTATCGGGGATTACGATATTTACAAAGTCACCTTCGAAAAGCCCGTCGTGACGCAGCCGCTCTGCTGGATCCAGGGCAAGGGCATCACCAACGTGGGCACACCGGCCAAAGGCGCTTTCGTGGTTGTGACCGATGCGGTTTCGGGCGCCACCGTGGCCAACCTGGAAGCCAACGAAGCCTCCGGGCGTTTTGATGTGGCGCTTCCTCCCGGCACCTACAAAGTGGTGCTCAAGCACGCCAAAGCCGGCAAAGCCGAAACACAAGTGACGGTGGAGCCCGGCACCTCCAAAGTGGTGGTGAACCTGGTCTTCCCCTAACGGACAGGCCTACACGAAAAAGATGATCACACTCCATAAGCCCCTGGCTTTTTTTGATCTTGAAACCACCGGCGTCACCGTAGGTGCCGACCGTATCGTGGAGATAAGTATTTTAAAACTGCTGCCCGATGGCTCGAAGCAGGTGCTGACGCGCCGTGTCAATCCCGAAATCCCCATCCCGGCGGGCGCCTCGAAGGTGCACGGCATTTACGACCAGGACGTGGCCCATGAGCCCACCTTCCGGCAGCTGGCTCCCGAAATTGCCGCCTTCATCGGCAACGCCGACCTGGCGGGTTACAATTCCAACAAGTTTGACGTACCCATGCTGGTGGATGAGTTTCTCCGCGTGGAGATCAGCTTCGACATGAAAGGACGCCGCCTGGTGGATGTGCAGAATATTTTTCATAAAATGGAGCAGCGCACCCTCGCCGCGGCGTACAAATTTTACTGCAACAAGGATATTGTGAACGCCCACAGCGCGGAAGCCGACATCCTGGCCACCTATGAAGTGCTGATGGCGCAGCTGGAGCGCTATGAGCAACTCGCAAAGGATGTGGAGGGTCTGCACCAGTTCAGCTCCCTCACGCAGAATGTCGACCTCGCCGGCCGCATCGTGTACAACGAAAAGAAAGAAGAGGTGTTCAACTTCGGCAAGCACAAAGGCCGCCCGGTAAAGGATGTTTTCGAGAAAGAGCCTTCCTATTACGACTGGATGCTCAAAGGTGATTTTCCGCTCGAGACCAAACAGGTGCTCACCGCCTTGCGCCTGCGGGCGCTGAGTTCGAAGTGAGCGTTCCGGCCATCACCGCTCCCGAAATAGTTTCCTGCTTTATTCGCGTTGATGCTTTTTCACGAGACATCACGGCTGCCCGAGGCTGCGGAAATTCGCCCATACGAGTTTTAAGTCGTTCGTGACGTTGAAGTCCTTTGCGTAGAGGATGTTCAGGCGTTCGCGCGTGTGTGAATCTTCACCGGCTGCTCCCGCCAGCATGGAGGGGGATAAAACGCCATGCTTGAGTCCGCTGAAATTCCGGTCTTTGAGCGGGTCGCGCCCCACCCAGGAAATTTTGCCGCCGAGGACACGGAAGATGTTGATGAAAAATCCGCTTTTGTGATCGATAAACAGAAAGAGCACAGGGGAGAGCAGCAGGAGCAACAGACTCATGCCGACATCGAAGAGCCGCTTGTTGCGCTTGTTGACGGGATTGTTGATACTGGGAACATCGACAAAATACAAATCTCCTTTTTCGTGGATGCTGTTGCTGCCGATGATGAAAAGACTTTCCGGCGGAGCGATCTTGATCTCCACGTCCGGCCTGCCGATTTTCAGCATCTGCGCGATGATGTCGGCCGAGCTGTGGTTCTTGCCGCAGAAAATCACCTCGTTGATTTCATACATGGAAATCATATCCGCCAGCGCATCGGGCGATCCCAGGTAATGGGAAGCCAGGGGATGTTCCTTGCCGTTAGCATCGCCTTTTTCAGCCGCGAAGCCCACGAAGGTGGAAGTGTTGCCGCTCACCATCATGAGCGAGAGGATGCGCTGCGCTTCGTCCGCGTCGCCGGCCACGAGCAGCCGCTTCCGGATGCTGTCGGCGAAACGGAATTTGCGCCAGCCGGTAAGATGCAGGGCGAGGCGGGTGAGGGTGACCGACAGACTGGCCCAGGCCGTTCCGAATAAGATCAGCGCCCTCGAAAAGCGCAGCTGCTCGGGCAGGAGGGCATAGCCCACCAGGATCACCACGGTGCCCGTGAGCAGGCCGCGGATCATCCGTGAAATACGAACCGGCCGGTCGTAGCCTCCGCTGAGGTAAGCGGCTGCGATCCACACCAGGATGTACACCGGCACCACCACGTTCATAAAGAAAGGAGGGTAGAGCGCCACCTGCTGGTTGATCGACCAGTAGTTTTTAATGGCGATCATGCCCAGGTAGATGAGCAGTCCGTCGGCGAGCGGCAGCCAGAGCCGGCCGGCGAAGCGGCTGATGATGGACAGGCCGGCGCGGAGCCAGATGGCCACGTTGATCAGTGCGGCGAAGAGCGCCGCGCCGCCGGGTGCGAAATGCTTGCGGGCGAAGATGACCATGGCCTTGTAAAAAACAAAGACATAATTCACGCTGCTCTTCTTTGTGCTCTCCCCCTTGTAATGGATGATGCGTGTGCCGGGATAATAATAATTTTTATAGCCGGCTTTGGTGATGCGGTAGCTGAGGTCGATGTCCTCGCCGTACATGAAGTAGTCTTCGTCGAGCAGTCCGGTTTTGTCGAGCGTGCTCCGGCGCAGCAGCATGAAAGCGCCCGAGAGCACGTCCACTTCTTGGGTCTCGTGTTCGTCGAGGAAGCCCAGGTGATAACGGCCGAAGGTTTTTGATTTCGGGAAGAGGGCGGAGAGGCCGGAGATCTTGAAAAAGGCCACGGCCGGCGTAGGCAAACCCCGCTTGGATTCGGGCAGAAAATGGCCTTTGCCGTCAATCATGTGCACCCCGAGTCCGCCGGCATCCTGGTGCCGGTCCATGAAGCCGCAGACCTTCCGGAAGGTTTCCTCCTCCACCACGGTGTCGGGGTTCAGCAGGAGCACGTACTCGCCCCTCGATTTTCGTATAGCCTGGTTGTTAGCCTTTGAAAAGCCAAGGTTTTCGCTGTTGGCGATGAGCTGCACCTCCGGGAACAGGGTACGCAGCATCTCCGTGCTGCCGTCGGAGGAGTTGTTGTCCACCACGAACACTTCGGCCTCCAGGCCGGCCGTGGCCCTGCGCACCGACTGCAGGCATTGCTGGAGGAAATACCTGACGTTGTAATTGACAATAATGATGCTGAGCTTCATCGCCGGGGCTCCTTCTTGAAAGCGCTTATTTCACGAGGTGGTTTTCGTAGGGAACACGGTTGATGATGGAGCGGCCGAGGGTGACTTCGTCGGCGTATTCGAGCGCGCCGCCGATGGCCACGCCCCGCGCCAGGGTGCTGATCCGCACGGCATAGGGCTTGAGTTTTTTGTAGAGGTAAAACAAGGTGGTGTCGCCTTCCATGGTGGTGCTGAGCGCGGCAATGACTTCCTGCACCTCCCCGCGTCCGCTTTTGTCGCAGAGGCTCTCGATGTTCAGCTGCGAAGGACCGATGCCGTCCATGGGACTGATGAGTCCGCCCAGCACGTGGTACAGGCCCTTGTAGGAGGAGGTGTTTTCGATGGCAATGACATCCCGGATGTCTTCCACCACGCACACGGTGGAGCGGTCGCGCCGCGGATCGCTGCAGATGTCGCAGAGATCGCCCGCGGTGATGTTGTGGCAGTTGCGGCAATAGCGCAGGTCCTTGCGCAGTCGCTGCAGCACCTCGCCGAAATGCTCCACCTCATCGGCCGGTGTTTTCAGCAGGTGCAGCACCATGCGCAGTGCGCTCTTCTGACCGATGCCGGGCAGGCGTGAAAAGGCTTCTATGGCTTCATCGAGTACTTTGGAGGGGATCTGCAAGGGAAACGGATTTGCACAAATTTACGAATCCCCGCTGTTCAAAAAAACCGGAGCGGGCCCGACTTTGGTGCCGGCGGCTCTTTTTACTTTGCGTTCAATCAAGAGCCTATGTCGCCCGCACTCATCATTGCCATCATCGCCGCGTATTTCCTGGTCCTGCTGTGGATTTCCTGGCATACCTCCCGGGGGGCCGGCAACCAGGCCTTCTTCCAGGGAAACAAAAGTTCGCCCTGGTACATCGTGGCCTTTGGCATGATCGGCACTTCCTTGTCGGGGGTCACCTTCGTGTCGGTGCCGGGCACAGTGTCGGCTTCGGGCTTCTCCTACCTGATGGTGGTGTTCGGCTACTTTTTCGGTTACCTGGGCGTGGCCTACATCCTCCTTCCCCTGTACTACCGCCTGCAACTCACCTCCATCTACGATTACCTGCAGCACCGCTTCGGGATGACCTCCTACAAGTCGGGCGCCCTGCTGTTCATCATCTCCCGTACCGTCGGCGCCACGGCCAGGCTGTACCTGGTGATCCGCGTGCTGCAGGAACTGGTGCTCGACCAGTGGAACGTACCTTTCATCGTCACCGCGCTCTTCATTCTCCTCCTCATCCTGGCCTATACCTTCAAGGGCGGCGTCAAAACCATCGTCTGGACCGATACCCTGCAAACCACCTTCATGCTCGGCGGACTCATCGCCTGCGTGGTTTATGTGCTGAATCACCTGGAGCTAAGCTTCGGACAAGCCTGGGGACAGATGCTCGACGCCGGCTACACCAAACTGCTCGTCACCGATCCGAACAGCCCCGTGCATTACCTCAAGCAATTGCTCGGCGGTGCTTTCATCGCCCTCACCATGACGGGCCTCGACCAGGAGATGATGCAGAAAAATATTTCGGTCCGAACGCTGAAAGACTCGCAGAAAAATGTGGTCAGCCTCAGCATCGTTCTCATCTTCGTCAATTTCCTCTTCCTCTTCCTCGGCGGGGTCCTGTACCTGTATAGCAACCAGCACCAGCTGGGCTTAAAGGGCGACGACCTCTTCCCCTCGCTGGCCATGCAGTATTTTCCGCCGGTGATGGGACTCGTCTTCATCATCGCCCTGATATCGGCGCTCTTCCCCTCGGCCGACGGCGCCATCACGGCCCTCACGGCCAGCTTCTGTCTCGATATCCTGGGCATACGACGCAATCCGCAGCTCAGCGAAGAGCAGCAGGCAGCCATCCGCCGCAAGGTGCATCTGCTCTTTGCCGGTGTTTTTCTGCTCTGCGTCATGGTTTTTCACTGGATCGACAACCGCAGCATCATCGACCTCATCCTGAA
>JAEUTF010000199.1 GCA_016788185.1 Bacteroidia bacterium
TACATCACCACACTGGCTTTGTTGTAATGCACATAGCCCTGGTTTTCCACTTCAAGGAGGGGACATTCCTTGTCGCTTTCCCCGCCGCGGGATCTGAGGTAGCGATCCATTTCATAACGCAGAAATTTGTGCATCTGGTCCTTTCCGTACAACTGCTCCATCACCATCAGTGCTGAATATTGCGCCATGGATTCGGAAAGCAGGGTGGATCCCTGCATTTGCGGGCCAATCACCTGGTGTGCCCACCACTGGTGGCCCATTTCATGCGCCACGACATAGGTCACCATATCAATATCCTCCGGATCCTCGAGATTGGCGATGAAGCCTATCGACTCGGAGTAAGGCATCGTACCGGGAAAGGCCTGCGCAAAACTACCGTAGCGTGGAAATTCAATGATCCGGGTTTGTTTATGCCGGTAGGGACCGAAATGGTTGGAGTAATAATCAATCGACATTTCCATCGACTGCATCATTTTGTCCACATTGTACGCATGCCTGGCATCGTAATACACCTCCATGGAGATCCCTTTGTGCAACTTCCGCTTTACCTGATAACGGGCACTGAGGAAGGAATAAAAGTTCATGGATGGGTGATCCAGTTCGTATTCAAAAAAGGCGCGCCCGCCTTCCTTCCATTGCTTTTTCAGGCTACCCGGTGCAATGGCGAGCTGATCTTCGCTGGTACTGATGCGCGTGCGCACGTTTACCCAGTCTGAATTATTGCTCAGATAAGTATTCATCCGCTGGGCCGGATGATCGGACAAGGCCGGCATACGGGCGCGGGGGGGCAGGTCATGTTTTTTCCGGTCGCTCTTTTCCTGCAATTCGCCTCTTTGCTGATACCCCAGGTTAGGAAGCAGTTCAGCATTGTTAAAGAATGAACCATTGTCGACGATGGAAGTATTCCGGGGTTCGTTTTCAATTCCTCTGGCTTCATAGTTGGACGTATACCTAACCCGGATGCTATCGCCCGGCATTAGCGAATGCTTCAGGCGGTACGCGACAAAACTATGCGTGGTGTCGTGGATGACCCGCGTGGCACCGGCAATTTCAATACTGGTTTGATAGCCATTAGGCAGGGTGTAAAAAAGCGTATCGATGGCTTTGCTTTCCTTGTTTTTCAGCCATTGATCCGACCGGACCGATAATTTACGTTTTCGCGGATATAAATCAATGGTGAACACAATATCCGTCACCCTGGGCTGGGCCGCATGCTCGTATTTTTTATACAACTTCTCATATTCGGCCTGTAACTTCATTTGTTCTTTCTCGGTGGTGTAGGTGTTGAGCACTTTAGTATGATAAAAAAGATAGGCAGCTGCACCGCTGAAGGAAAACAATAGAATCAGGATCAACACCCGATTCAACGGCCAGCGGCGAAGTGCCATCTCTGCTCTTAGCTTAAGGTGGGTTTCGCGGCCGCGAATCCAGAACAACAAACCCACGGAAAGCAGAAGGAGACTAAAAATCAGCCAATAGCTTTCAAAAAAGAACTTGCCTTTCAGGAAAGGACCAAAGGCATTCATATCCGAATAAATCATGAAAGGACTGGCTCCGTATTGTATGAGGTTGCTCTCTACATCCAGGGCCGACCAGACAAAATTGTTGGCAATGAGAAAAGCGATGAAAATGAAATACCCGAGGTATTTATTGTTGACCATGATGTGAATGAAAATACTGAGCCCGATGAGTCCCATGAAGGCAATTCCATTGATCAGTAAGAGTTCCGTTACGTAAACTTCGAGGCGCAGATCCGAAAACCCATGGGCCAGTTGTGTGGCAATGCCAATGAGACAGCCCATCAGCACCAGGCATTCCACCACCAGAAAGAGGGCGAAGGATTTTGATATCAGCGGAATCCAGTCGGGGAAGGGGAGGGCGTCGTAAATATCGTTGACTTTACTGTCCCGCTCCTTCCATACAATCGAACCCGAATAAAATGTAATGACCGCAATGATGAAGAGAAAGAAGGAGCCTTCAATTACTTCTACCATATTATACGTCACCGGAAAGGCTGTTAATCCATAACCTACCGTTGTGGCAAACGACATGGAACTGAAAAGATTAATGGCTCCGAAAATCATGATCACCAAAAAGGCGGTATTCTTCAGAATCGAAATGGTTTCGAGCCGCACCTGACTGAAAAACTGCTTTATCGCTAACCCGCGACTGAATCGCGGAGTCACAATCCGCAGCGGTTCCCAGGCTGGTGAACCGGAAATTTCCCGCGTTGCCTCCTGCTTTTCTTTCTTTGATACAGATTTTGATTTCTCCGCAAAACTGAATCGCTTATAGGTAAAAAGCAGTACCAGCATGCCTGCGCCGATCCATACCAGGCGATTCATCAGCAACAATCCTTCAAAACCCATGGAGAGGGTGTTACGGTCGTCCACCGTCCAGTATTTGGTAGCTACGGAAAACGTTCTTAGCCCAAACGGATCCAGCATAGCCCCGAGCACTTCATTGTCGATGTCGCTGACCATGTTTTGAGAGATGATGTATCCTACCAGGATACCGATGGCTCCAACGAAAGACAACATGGTGCTCCTGGTCAATGCGGCGATTGAAAAAATAATGGCGCCTCCAAAAAAGAGGTTGGGAATGATGAATACCAGAATTCCGTTGATGTGTCCGCTCCAGTAGGTCGGTCCCACCTTTTCCGGATCCATCCAGGGCATGGCGGCCCCTGCCAGGTTACCCAGCGAGATTCCAAGAAAAGGAAGGATACTGATCAACAGGGCGCCGGAGAAGCGTCCCAGGAGGAAGTCTCGTTTCCGGATGGGCGTGGTAAAGAAAATCTGTGCGGTTTTCTCACTGAAATCGCGGGCGGCGGCACTGTTCAGGAAAGCGGTGATCATCAACATACACAGAAGCGACATCATGGCATAAAAATTCTCCACCACGAAGGGCGCGTTTTTGTGCACATTGCCTACCCGCTCCCCAACAATAATGTTGTCATTGGAAGTCGCGCCAAAGATCAGAAGGGCATTGATCAGGAAAAAAATATACAGCATCGGCTGCCGTAGCCAATAGCGTAATTCAAATCGGAAGATATGGCTGAACATGGTCTATGCGTTTTGGCCGGTTTGAGCAGGATGGGTGCGGAACCCTTTGATATAGGTAAAGAACACATCTTCCAGGTCGGGGTGAACAGGCTCGAAATCCGGGCCGGGTCCCTGCTCTTGGTACACGTGTACCAGGGGGCGGCCGGCCACCATCCGTGTGGAAATAACAGGGTGACTATCCGAAAATGTCGGCACATCCTGTTTGGCCACCTGTCTTTTCCAGATTTTTCCATCCACCGCTTTCAGCGCGTCATCCGGACTTCCGGCATAGAGGACCCGGCCTTTGTCAATGATGGCCATCTGGCTGCAAAGTTCCTTGACATCTTCCACGATGTGGGTTGACAAGATGACGATCACCTGCTCACCGATTTCCGACAGCAGGTTGTAAAACCTGTTGCGTTCACCCGGATCGAGT
>JAEUTF010000010.1 GCA_016788185.1 Bacteroidia bacterium
TACAGGAAGTCGGGGCCCAGCCGCAGTTTTTCAAGCGAGAGGTAGAGCTCGAGAAACTGTACTTCTTCTTCCAGGCTGATGTTTTCCCGGTCGGAAAAGTCGAGTACCTGGCGCAGGAGCCTGGAGAATCGCAGGAGGTAATTGGCGGCATTTTCCTTTTCTCCCTGCTGCACCAGGTGCAGGATGGAGTTCAGGCAATTGTAAATGAAATGCGGATTCATTTGCGTGCGCAGAATCTTGAGCTGCAGCAGCTGGTTGATCCTTAAAATTTCATCGCGCTGCTCGGTGAGTTGGCCGTTGAGATGATCCAGGGTGCGGATGTGTTTTTGTTTGCTCCTGTAATTGTTCAGGATGAGCACCAGCACAACGAGCAGCAGTGCCATCAGCAGGGCGACGCCGATGAGCTGCATGTTTTTTTCATTCAGCTTCAGCAGTTGCAGTTCGTTTTCGGCGGTCAGTCTTGCATTTTCCTTTTCCTTGATGGAGGTCTGAAAAGCTTTTTCTTTTTCAATCAGCACTTCGTCGGTCTGTATCTTCCGCAAGCTGTCCTTGACCTGTTCGAGCCGGAAATGGTAATCGTAGGCTTCTTTGTACTGGCCGGCGGCGGCGTAGGTGTCGGAGAGAAAGCCCAGCAGCTGCGCCTCCAGATCGAGGTTCCGGAAGGTCTTGTTGAACTCCAGTCCCTTCCGGTACACTTCAATGGCCTCTTTGTGTTTTCCTCCCTGGCTCAGGATGAAACCCAGTGTATTGTAGTAATTGCCGATCACGGGCGGAGCGATGTAGGGCAACAGGGCTTCCACTTCCCGGGCCTGCTGCTCCGCGTCCTCCTTCATGCCCAGTTCAAAGAGGGAGGAGGCCGTATTCAGCCTGATGCTCGCTTCGAGACCCGGACTGTCGTTCCCGATGTATTCTTTCGCCTTGTTGTTGTAGTATACCGATGAATCATACTGATGCTTGCTGACATAATGAATGTTGGCGATGCCGGAATAGGCGAGGTGAAGCATCAGCGAATCGCCGGCGGCATATTGAAGGGCCATCCGGCGGTATTGCTCGCTGTCGTCGTAGAAATCGAGGTACATATGACAGCGCGCAATGAAGTTGGCGCAAAAGCTCATCCGCTTCTGGTCCTCCATCGCTTCGGCCTGGCTGAAGGCTTTGTGCAGGGCGAAGATGGCGTCTTTCACCTGGAAGGCGTCGTAGAGCAGCTTCCCTTTAAAAGCCAGGTATTCAAAGTGCACCAGCGGGTCCTTACCCTTGTATTCCTTTATTTTCTCAAAGGTGCTTAGGCAGGAATCCATGCGCTGCCGGCAGTAGTACACTTCGCCTTGCAGCAATTGCATCAGCACATGTCGTTCTTCCCCGCCGGGGTAGGGCAAGTCGGCCAGCTTCCTGTACAGCGCGTCGGTGGCCTCGCACTGGTTTTTGTACACGTAACTTTTAATCCGGAACAGGTCCAGCTGCCAGGAAGAATCGCTGTAGGCGCTGGTGTTTTGCTGCGCCGCGGCGTCACCGGCATAGAAAGGAAAAACAGTACATATGAAGTAAAACACAAACGTTAAGGCGGCGAATCTCATGAGCGGAGGACAGTTCACCAAGATAGTAAAAACCCTGCTGTCGCCGTTCGCTCAGTGAAAATACCGTTCCCTAAATGGCTGGTGCCCCGCTTCGGCAGGACCGTTATGTTTGATGAAAATGCTTACCCCTATGAAAAATCTACTCCTCTTCAGCGCCTTCCTCTTCGCCGCCACGGCGGCAGACGCGCAATCCTGGTCGCTGAGCGGCAACGCGGGCACCACCACCTCGCATTTCCTTGGCACCACCGACAATCTTGATTTGCGTTTCAGGACCAACAACTCCATCCGCATGACCTTGAATTCCAGCGGGCGGCTGGGCCTCAACATCTCACCGGATTCGAAGTACCGCCTGTACACCTCCGAACTGCTGCCTTCCTTCACGAGCCAGAACCTGATCTATGCGGCGCAGGCGGGTCGTCTCTCCAGTTCAGGGGGCACCCTTGCCGCCAACGGCTACCTCGGCGCCTATTGCAATGCCTCTATCGGCATCAACAGCTTTCCGCTCAGCATCAAGTACGTGGGCACGCTGGGCGTGAAGGAAGACGACAGCAGCGTGGGAGCCGGTGTGCTGGGCTGGAACAAAAGCAGCAATGCCGGGTACCTCCACTATGGCGTGTACGGCATCGCCAACGGCAACGCCAGCGGCATCTCCGCCACCACCGACCGCAACATTGGCGTATACGGTCAAGCCAGCGGGAACTATAAAAACATCGGGGTGTACGGCTATGCCCCAGGCAGCGGCGACTGGGCTGCGTATTTCAGCGGACGCGGATATTATTCGGATCGCCTGGGGGTCGGAATAGAAGATCCCACCAGCATGTTTCATGTCAACGCCCCCTCCGGCACCAGCCCTTTTCGTGTGGCGGTGAACGGCAACACAAAGATGATGATGAGTACCTCCGGAAACCTGGGCATCGGCACGCAGAGCCCCTCTGTGAAGCTGCACATCAGCGGGACCAACGAAGTGCTGCGCCTCAACGCCGCCTCGCCGTCCATGACCTTCCACAACAACAGCGTTGAAAA
>JAEUTF010000061.1 GCA_016788185.1 Bacteroidia bacterium
CTGGTACCACAATCCGCGCCCATAATACGCATCCACGCTTTTCGGATTGATTCGAAGAGCGCCATCGTAGTATTGCAGGGCTAGCTTATTGTTCTTAGCATGAAAAATCATTGCCAGTTGTAAGTAGGCATCATAATAGTCCGTTTTTTGCTCGATGCTGGTCTGGAAACTGGACACGGCTTTGGCCGTATCGCCCATATCCCGGTAGCACATGCCTTTCATGAAATAAGCTTTGGGATTGTTGATATCGAGCTTCAGTACTTCATCCAGATTTTTAACAGCCTCCTTGTATTGCTGAGCGATGAAATATAGTTCTGCCAGCTTTTCATATGCCAGTTTGTTCTTCGGGTCGATACTCAGGCATTTATCGAGTGCGGCTTTTGATTTTCCCGGTTTGCCCGAAGCGAGGTGTACATCCGCCAGGGTCAGGAAGTAATCCGCCTTGGTGGTATCCATTTGCAACACTTTCTCCATGTCCAGCATGGCATTGGCCACATCGCTCCTGAGAAGATGCAGTTTGGCACGATCGTTAAACAAGGCCGGATCATCAGGATCCTCACTTATCTTTAAAGATAGGGCTGCAATTTCTTTCCCAAGCGCGCTGGTATCGGCGGTCATCATGGTTTTCTCGTCCTGCTTTTTCTTACCTGAACATGCACTTAATAAAAACATCGCGAAACAAAGTACAATAACAGAGCAGATAAAACTTCCAGGAATATTTAATGTAGACATTCGGCGCATGATGAGCAGGGGCAGGGCAGACAAAAGTAGGAAAAAGCGCAAAGGACCTTCCGACAGGCCGTTCCTGTACAACCAACACGAAAGGGTAGCCAAAGGTGCAGGTGAAAGAGGTGCCCAGGTGTACATCAAAAACGTCCTGATGCAGGTGGGTATTTGGCTTTGCAAGCGGAAGGCCCGTGGCACACAAGTATATTTAAATCAGCATTTTAAATCTATCCACTTGAAATCCATTCCACCCGGGATCTCCCTCCTGTCGCCCCCCTTCTCTTACTGATTCAGTATACAGTTACTCCGGTACTTTAACCTGCGACCTCATTGATGAAATAATGCCACTCCAGATTTCCATACAGAGGCTCCACTCCTGATTGTTCCCAACCATTTTTCAAAAAAAGCATAATGGCGATGTTCCGGTGATTCGTCAACATTACCACCTTCCTGAATCTCCTTAGGGATCTGGTTCATCGATTCGGCAGGTGCTGATCTAAATCATAATTCATCGTTAAAAAAACATGCAATTTCGCAGGCTGAACATGACCAATGAAGCAGGTAGAATTATTGTCGCCGGCAGGCTCTTTTGAATCACTGCAGGCGGCCCTTCAGGGAGGGGCTGATGCGGTGTATTTTGGCATTGAACAACTGAATATGCGGGCAAGGTCATCCAACAATTTCGGCATAGATGACCTTGCCGAAATTCATGAGATCTGCACCCTGGCGGGTGTTCGCGCCTACCTCACCCTGAATACCATTCTTTATGATCACGATCTGGCCCTGATGAAGCGGATACTGAATGCGGCGAAAGAATATAAAATAGATGCCGTCATTGCCTCGGACCAGGCGGTACTCAATTACGCCAAAAAGATCGGCTTGCCCCTGCACATCTCTACCCAGGCCAACGTGAGCAACATGGAAAGCGTGGAGTTCTTCTCAAACTTTGCCGATACCATCGTGTTGGCCCGTGAACTAAGCCTCGGACAGGTGAAAGCCATCATTGACCAGATCAAGAGAAATAAGATTACCGGCCCTTCCGGTGAACAGTTGCGCATTGAGGTATTTGCACATGGGGCACTCTGCATGGCCGTGTCGGGAAAATGTTACCTGAGCCTGCATTCACATTTCGCCTCTGCGAACCGGGGAGCCTGTATTCAGAATTGCCGCAGAAGTTATGTGGTGACCGATAAGGAAGAAGGAATTGAACTGGAAATCGATAATGAGTATATAATGTCGTCGAAAGACTTATGCACCATCGATTTTCTGGATACTTTGCTGGATACGGGCGTACGGATTCTGAAGATTGAAGGTCGCGGACGTTCTGCGGATTATGTGTACACCACCACCAGGTGCTACCGCGAAGCCATCGATGCCATTGCCAATGGCACGTACCATCCTGAAAAAGCCAGGGTCTGGAAAGAGGAACTGGCCACTGTATTCAACCGTGGATTCTGGGGAGGATATTTTCTCGGAAAAGAAATGGGTGAATGGTCGGACGTTTACGGTTCAAAAGCAACGCTGAAGAAAATTTACCTGGGCAAAGGAATTAAGTATTTCAGCAAGCCGGCGGTGGCCGAATTCCTGCTTGAAACCGATGTACTGGCAGTAGGCCATCACATCATGATTACGGGGCCCACTACCGGAATTGTCCAGGTAGTGGTGGAAGAGCTACGGCTAGGCGGAAAGCCCGTACAGCAGGTTAAAAAAGGGGATTATTTTTCTATCAAAATACCGGCGACGATCCGTCCTTCAGACAAATTGTACAAAGTCCTTCCAACGGATGTTCCGGATCATTCAGCATCGAAATAAATGCATAGGCTGCAACGCCTGTGTGGAAGCAGCCCGGCATCGCTGGAGGATTTCCAGAAAAGACGGAAAAAGTGTACTCGTGGGCGGAGCGGATAAACGGGGTGTTTTTTCGGTTCGGGTCAGCGATGAAGAATATGCTGAAAACATGCAGGCGGCAAAAAACTGTCCCGTCGGGATCATTCAAATCATCCGGTTAGGATAGTCTACCTTCTTTTACCTATTTCATACGGTGCACCGTTGAAGTAAGCCATGACCCTGGGGCCGGCTTCGCCTTATATAAAAAAGAAAGGGCAGCGCCGAAGCACTACCCTTCTCCCATTCAAAACATCTTCATACCGGCTTGTATACTTCTTGTCAGAAGATGGGAATGTACACGAATACATTCCTTTGAACAAGCCCGTACATTTACTTAAGTGGCAGGTCCGGCCAGGTACTGTAAAATCAATATCTGAACCACTTCCCTGACTTTATGCGTTTGCCTTTTCGGCGATTGCCGCACGGATTTTTGCTTCAATTTCATCGCAGAGTTCAGGATTGTCGCTCAGCGTTTGCTTCACGGCATCACGTCCCTGTCCGATCTTGGTATCGCCATAGCTGAACCAGGAGCCCGCCTTCTTGATGATATTGTGTTCTACCCCGAGATCAACGATTTCACCCATCTTGGAAATACCTTCTCCATACATGATGTCGAATTCGGCCAGACGGAAAGGAGGTGCCACTTTGTTCTTCACAATTTTCACCTTAGTACGGTTGCCTACCACATGCTCCCCGTCCTTGATCTGGCCGATGCGGCGAATGTCCAGGCGAACCGATGCATAAAACTTCAGTGCATTACCACCGGTGGTGGTTTCGGGATTGCCAAACATGACGCCGATTTTTTCACGAAGCTGGTTGATGAAAATACAGCAGCAACCGGTACGGCTGATGGTGGCCGTCAGTTTACGGAGCGCCTGCGACATGAGGCGGGCCTGCAGCCCCATTTTACTTTCGCCCATCTCCCCTTCAATCTCACTCTTCGGAGTCAGTGCCGCTACCGAGTCGATGACAATGATATCAATGGCACCGGAACGGATCAGGTTCTCGGTAATCTCAAGGGCCTGCTCCCCGTTATCCGGTTGTGAGATCAATAAGTTCTCAATATCTACCCCCAGTTTCTGCGCATAAAAACGGTCGAAGGCATGTTCCGCATCGATGAAGGCCGCAATGCCTCCGGCTTTTTGCACATTGGCAATGGCGTGAATAGCCAATGTGGTTTTACCGGATGACTCCGGTCCGTAAATTTCGATGACACGTCCTTTCGGGTAACCGCCTATTCCCAGTGAGCTGTCAAGTGTGATAGAACCTGTCGGAATGGCTTCTATCGCTTCAACTGCATCATCTCCCATCCGCATGATGGTGCCTTTTCCATAGGTCTTTTCGATCTTGTCGATCGCAAGTTGTAACACTTTCAGTTTCTCTTTCGCATCCGCTGCTTCTGTTGCCATGATTCTAAATTTTTGATTGTTATATGACTTTTACCGATGATTGCAATACAATCAAAACGGGTATCAACAAATAAAAGTATTTTTTTTCGAAAAACAATCAATTAAACGGATACAAGTATTTAACAACGGCTTGTCCGAAAATGAAAAAGGTCGTCCGGATGGAACGACCTTTTTACAAAGAGTTTAATATCAATTATTTCGAAGCCGGAGTCTTCTTGGCTTTTTCGTAGCGGGTACGGAACTTATCAACACGGCCTGCTGTATCCACCAGTTTCATTTTGCCGGTGTAAAAAGGATGACTCATGTGGGAGATTTCGAGCTTTACCAGGGGATACTCGTTTCCATCTTCCCATTTTATGCTATCCTTGGTTTCCACAGCCGATTTGCTGATGAAGGCATAGTCGGTAGAGATATCTTTAAATACTACGAAACGGTAGTTTTTCGGGTGAATGTCTTTCTTCATGAGTTTAATGGTAACGGGCGGCAAAGATATGTATTTTTTTGCTTGAGACAATATACCTCACCATTATCTGTTAAAATTCATGTTTCCCCCCTTTTGCCAATACCGTATATTTGTTGCCCTATGCACCGACTGCACAAAACTAAGTCGCTATTAATCACACTGTTAGCATTAATTCTGTTCGGCTCCTGTCAGAAAGATGAAATACTAAGCGATGCCGGTGCACGTCCCAACTTTTCGGAAGACACCCTCCTTTTTGATACCGTTTTTGTGAGCATCGGCTCCGTGACCAAAAATTTCAGGGTGTATAACCCCTATGACAAAACACTTAAAATATCATCGATCCGCATGGCCGGAGGCAGTACCTCGCTCTTCCGCATGAATGTGAACGGCTTGCCGGGCACTTCCTTTTCCGACATTGAAATCAGGGGAGGCGACAGCATCTGGGTTTTTGTGGAGGTGACGGTAAATCCTAACAATCAATTGCTTCCGTTTGTAGTTCAGGATTCCATCGTTTTTGAAACCAATGGCAACAAACAGGACATTGACCTGGTGGCCTGGGGACAGAACGCACATTTTCTGGTGGCGAAGAAGCAAAGCGCCAATTTACCACCCTATGTGGTCATTGACACCAACCTGAACAGCAGTGTGACCTGGGATGAAAGCCTGCCCTATGTAATTTATGGGGGCTATGCGGTGGTCGACTCCTCCACCACCCTGACCATCACGGAAGGAACGCAGATCCACTTCAGCAATTCGGCCGGTTTATGGGTGTATAAAGGAGGTACCCTGAAAGTGCTGGGCAGCAAAGATAAGCCGGTGGTGTTTCAGGGCCTGCGTCGTGAACCTGCCCTTCAGGAAGAACCCGGTCAATGGGACCGCATTTGGGTGAACGACGGTGGCATCAACGAGATGGACTATGCCATCATCAAAAACGGTTTCATCGGACTTCAGACCGAAACACTGTTTGCTCCCGCCCTCCCGGTTTCTCTGAAGCTGACCAATACGCAGATCCGCAACATGAGCGGCCTGGGCATCCTGGCCCGTAATTTCAGCATCGAAGGATGGAACAATGTGATTTCCAACTGCGGGCTGTATTCCGCGGCCTTCACCATGGGAGGTAGTTATGAATTCACGCATTGCACGTTTGCCAATTTCTGGCGTTATGGCCAGCGAAGTACGCCGCTGATGTACCTGAATAATTACACCACTGACCAGAACAACCAGGCCATACCGGTGGACATGAGCAAGGCGGAGTTTAAAAACTGCATCATTTACGGTGAAAATGACAATGAACTGGAACTGGACTTCAAGTCGGGCGCATTGAACAATCACAATTTCAGAAACTGCGTCATCAAGGCCGATAACAATACGCCAACCAGTGATCCCCTGCACTTTGACGTGATTTACAGAAACAATGATCCGGATTTCAAAAATACATTTGACAACAACCTGAAACTGGACACTCTGGCCTTTGCCCGTGAAAAAGGGAACCCGCTTTACATTAATCCGGCCGCTGTTCCTCCCATGACCATTGACCTGGAAGGTCTGACGCGTCCCACCGGAGGCACCAATCCGGATCTGGGGGCTTTTGAACGCGATTAATCCCACGCCGGCATTTTCCGGACCCGGTCAATTCAATTGAATTTCGCTCTCGTTCAGGCGTTGTTTAATTTCATCAGAAACTCAACCGTATCAATGCCGTCCGCATAATCGGCAAGGCCGGGTTGCTGGGAGGTTCCGAAAGGCAGGTAATCTCCTCCCACGATACATTGAATAGCATCTCGCTCCGCTTCCAGTTTCGCGGATAATTCTTCTTCGTTGGCATATACCTCATAATGCACTACCGAAACCGGTGTGGCCAGTGCCGGATGCTCTCTGAGTAAAAGGAAGTTGTTGGTGAGAAATTTTTCGTTGTTGAGCAGGTAGAGTGCGCTGTGATAATCGAGATTGTTCATGTATTTGTTGTGCTGCATGAGGTCCCCGTACGGCTCCATGGCTCTGAAAAAACGGTCAAACACATAGCCTGCCGGAACGTACAATTTGGAAACATTCCGGCAACCCAGACCGAAATAACTGAAAATATCCTCGGCAAGATTCCTGAGATCGGCATCCGACTCGTCACCGCGCAGGATCGCTACTGAATTCCTGTTTTTACGGATGATGTGCGGATAGCGTCTGAAATAATAGTCAAAATACCTTGACGTGTTGTTGCTACCGGTGGCAATAACGGCATCTATATCCTCCAGACGTTTGCTGATCACGATCCTTCCGGCAAAAGACGGTGCGACTTTAAGCAGCACTTCTGTCAGGAAAGGGATCATCACGCTATCGTCGGAAGAACATTTCACCACCGCTATGTTTCCACTGATTAAAGTCGAAAGCAGATCGTGAAATCCAACGGCAGGAATGTTTCCGGCCATCACCAGGCCAACTCTTTTCGGAACTGTGGCCTCGAAGCGGAGCTGATCGTATTTTCCGGCCCACCGCATCAACTGATCCTTTTCGAGCCAATGAGCAATCGCTTTCAGTGCCCGCAGACAATTCCCGGCCGTAAACCAGGGATTCTGTCTGCAGGCCTCTTGCACGATGTTTCTCAACGGGTTACCATCATCCGAACCTTCCGTTTCATATTCGTCCAGCAGGGCGGAAAGGGCATGCCCCCACATGGCCAGGCCTTCTATTCGTTCATTTATTTTCATACAATCTGCCGGGTATTTCCCGATTTGAAAATTTGTGATTATTTTTGCCATGCAATACGACAGCAAAAATATTGCTTTAAACAATCGAATTATGGCAATCAAAATCACTGACGAGTGTATCAACTGCGGCGCCTGCGAGCCCGAATGCCCCAACAATGCAATTTACGAGGGCGGAGCTGAATGGCGTTTCTCCGACGGAACGTCGGTAAAAGGCATGTTCTCAAAACTGGATGGTTCCAATGTGGATGCCGATGCTCCGCAGTCACCAAAATCCATGGACACGTATTACATCGTTTCCGACAAATGCACGGAATGTGTGGGCTTCCATGATGAGCCTCAATGCGCGGCGGTATGCCCGGTAGACTGTTGTGTGGATGATCCCGACTACCGTGAATCAAAGGATGAGCTTCTGTCGAAGAAAGACAAAATGCACGCCTGATTCCTTAGATAATCGTCAAAAACCCCGTACTCTTTACGGGGTTTTTGCTTTCTATCCCCTTTCCCTACTCTTTGCTTAACACTCTCCGCAGGTACCAGGAACAGACACCCCGGCTTACAATGAAACCATTAGTTTTGCGTTCAACCCACACATGCGGCTAATCTGTATTTTGCTCATTCTCTTTTTCCTGACTTCCACGCAGGGCCGGGCATCGTCGGATACCCTTCGCCTGAAAGACGCCGTGAATCGCCTGATGGTATTGGGCGACAGTCTCCTGAAAGGCAGCAACGACAGCATCCGAACTGAAGCCAATGAGCACTTTTCAGCCTTGCTGGACAGTGTACTGCAGTCAGCAGGAGGCACTGAACTGAGCTTCGGTCAGGTCAGGGCTTTGTCGCACGCTCGTGCTGAAAACCAAAAAGTACGCGCATTGACATGGCTGCTTCAGCGTGAGCGTGGTAACCGTTATGATTATTTTGGTTATCTGATCCTCCAGCCTGATCCCAAATTGCCGGCAAGGGTCATCCGCCTGAACCAAAATAAAGATTTGGCAAGGGAAGACCTGGATTTTATTAAATCCGATCCATCCAACTGGCTGGGGTGCATCTACTACGCCATCCATGTGGAGCGGTATAAAAAGAAAGACCATTACCTCCTCTTAGGTTGGGCGCCGCAATCCACATTTACCACCCGGAAATTGGTGGAACCGCTTCAATTCAATACAACTAAAGTCAGCCTGGGTCTTGCCGTGATCAAAGCAGGCGGAAAAGCCCGTCATCGTATGGTCTTCGAGTACAATGCTCAGGCTACCATGAGCCTGCGTTACCATGAGAAAGAAAAAATGATTGTCATGGATCATTTATCTTCTTCCGACCCAAGGCCTGAAGCCAGGGGGATGTACCAGTTGTACGGCCCCGATCTTAGCTACGATGGATTGAAATTCAGTAAGGGGAACTGGCTGTTGCTGAAGGATATTGATATCAGAAATAAATAAGTTTTGTCTTCCGGAAAGCCACCAGACAATCTTCCCGATAACGAGCACAAATCACTTGGCTTTTCGGGGAAATGGTGCTTACTTTGATACCGGAATTACAATTCATTTAAACAATACAAAATCAGATATATAGTCATGAGAAAACACAACTTTGGCGCCGGTCCCGGCATCCTGCCTGAATCTGCGCTACAGAAATCGGCCGCTGCCGCCTTGGATTTCAACAACATTGGCATGTCCATTCTGGAAATTTCTCACCGTAGTAAAGATTTTGATGCGGTCATGATTCAAACCAAATCATTGGTGAAAGAGCTACTGGGAGTGCCCGACCACTATTCCATCCTCTTCCTGCAAGGTGGCGCCAGTACGCAATTCGCCATGGTTCCCATGAATCTACTGCATAAAAAGGCAGCCTATGTGGATTCCGGCGTATGGGCCAATAAAGCCCTGAAAGAAGCCAGGCTTTTCGGAGAGGTGGACGTAATTGCCTCTTCCAAAGACAAAAACTACAGCTATGTACCCAAAGGTTATCAAATCCCGGGAGATTGTGATTACCTGCACATCACCTCCAACAATACCATTTACGGTACGCAGATGAAAAATTTTCCGGAAAGTCCGGTTCCGGTGGTTTGCGACATGTCGAGTGATATTTTCAGCCGTCCGGTGGATGTTTCCAAATTCGATCTGATTTATGCCGGTGCTCAGAAAAACATGGGGCCTGCCGGTGTCACCCTGGTGATTATCAAAAATGATATTTTGAAAGAAGTGCAAAGAGTGGTTCCTACCATGCTGCGGTACCAGACTCACATAGACGGTGATTCACTCTACAACACCCCTCCTGTGTTTTCCATCTTTGTATGCATGGCTACGCTGGAATGGCTTAAATCCATTGGCGGAGTGTCCGCCATTGAAAAAATCAACCAGGCCAAAGCGGATTTGTTCTATGGAGAAGTGGACAGCAATCCCCTGTTCACCGGCACCTGTGAGAAGGAAGACCGATCCAACATGAATGCCTGCTTCCTGCTGAAAAACCCGGAGCTGGACGAAGAATTCATGAAAGTAACCAAAGCGGCGGGAATCATCGGAATAAAGGGACACAGGTCGGTCGGTGGCTTCCGTGCTTCCATGTACAATGCTCTGCCCATCGAAAGCGTCAAAGTGCTAACGCAGGTGATGAAGGAGTTTGCCCTGAAAACGGCCTGAATTAACGGTATTGTGTTTCGCACAAAGCAGTTTGTTTCACACTCAACTTAAGTTTATGGCCAAAATTCTCGCCAACGATGGCATCGACAAAGCCGGAAAGAACATTCTGGAGGCAGCGGGAATTGCTGTTGACACCACGAAAGTACCACAGGAAGAACTGGCGAATGTTCTGAATGATTACGATGGCATTCTGGTACGTAGTGCCACTACCGTTCGGAAAGAGCTGATCGATGCCTGCCCCAACCTCCGCCTGATTGGAAGAGCCGGTGTGGGTATGGACAATATCGATGTGGCCTATGCCCGTGAAAAAGGTCTTAAAGTGATCAATACACCGGAGGCTTCTTCGCAGAGTGTGGCAGAACTGGTCTTTGCGCATCTCTTCACCACCGCTCGCTTCCTGCACGATGCCAACCGCAATATGCCCGGCAGCGACAACAAGGAACGGTTCAACGAACTCAAGAAAAATTATTCGGCAGGCACCGAGCTGAAGGGGAAAACGATTGGCATCATCGGGTTCGGAAATATCGGTCAGGCGGTGGCCAGGATGGGGATCGGCCTGGGCATGAACATACTTCCCTTTAAATTAAGAGCGGAAGATGTAAAAATCGAAATCGATTTTTTTAAAACCATGACCAACGCGAAAATGATACTCACCATGAAGTGCGTACCGTTTGAGCAGCTGCTCGCAGAGAGTGATTTCATCACGCTGCATGTTCCTTTCCCGAAGGGAGCACCGCCCATTATCGGTAAACGTGAATTCAGCCAGATGAAAAAAGGCGCCGTCATTGTCAATACCGCCCGTGGAGGCGCCGTGAGTGAAACCGATCTGCTGGCTGCCTTAAACGACGGAACCCTCGCGGCTGCCTGCCTGGATGTTTTTGAAGGGGAACCCCTGATCAAGGAAGAATTGCGTCATCACCCCCGCGTATCGCTCAGCCCGCATATCGGCGGATCTACCCAGGAAGCACAGGAACGCATCGGTATTGAAATTGCAGAAAAGATTGTAGGGTATTTTAAAAACCAGCAGGGCTGAGCCTGGCTTGCTCTTCAGCTCATGTGCTTTTTAAACCGGAACATCGTTTCAGCCCTGAGGGAAAGCTTCTACGGAAAAATTAAAATCACATGGCGGGTCCTGTATCCATCGGACGAAATTCTTAAATCAATATTTGAGCCCACCTCTGTTCTCTTCATGATTGATCTGATCTCCTCTGATAGTATTGTATAAAACATCAACATAAAATCACATCCCTTCTAAACACATTCAATCCTTCAAAAAAAATACCATGGCTGTATTAAAAGCATTCAAAGGCATACGCCCAACAAAAGAATATGTCAAGCGCGTTGCCTGCCGACCCTACGATGTGCTCGACGAAAAAGAAGCACGTTTGGAGGCAAACGGCGACCCCTGTTCCTTCTATCACGTCATCAAACCGGAGATTGATTTTCCCGACGGTTACAATGTTTATGCACCGGAAATTTATAAAAAAGGTCGTGAGAACTTCGAGAAGATGATGGCCGATGGCGTCTTTAAACAAGACGAAAAGGAATGTCTTTATATCTACAGCCAGACAATGAATGGCCGCACACAATACGGCATAGTAGGCTGCGCCGCCGTGGATGATTATGTAAACGACATCATTAAAAAGCACGAACTGACCCGGCCCGATAAGGAGGAGGACCGCAAGAACCATGTGCGCGTCGGCAACATGAATGCCGAACCCGTATTCTTCGCCTACCCTCACGTGCCAGCGTTGGATGAAATGGTGGCCAGCGTGGTGCAGGCGGAACCCGCCTATGACCTGGTTACCGATGATGGAATCGGCCATACCTTCTGGGTCATCAATGATCCGGATACCATCCGGCAGATTTGCGAGCTGTTCGCAAAAGTTCCTTTTACCTACGTGGCCGACGGACACCACCGCACGGCAGCCGCGGCACTGGTGGGCAAGGAACGCAGGGATGCCAATCCCCATCACACCGGCAAGGAAGAATACAATTTTTTTCTCGCTGTACATTTCCCCGACAATCAGTTGCACATCATGGATTACAACCGGGTCATCAAAGACCTCAACGGCCACAGTCCTGATCAATTGCTGGAAAAATTAAAAGACAGTTTCAGCATTGAAGATAAAGGCACTTCAGAATACCGCCCTTCCCGGTTACATGAATTCAGCATGTACCTGGAAGGAAAATGGTATGCGCTGACCGCTAAACCCGGTACGTACAACGACCATGACCCGATCGGCGTGCTGGATGTCACCATCCTGTCTGAACGCGTCCTGGCTCCCCTTTTTAACATTGTGGATCTCCGCAAAGACAAGCGCATTGATTTTGTGGGCGGCTTACGTGGCCTGGGGGAATTAAAAAGAAGGGTGGATTCCGGAAACATGAAAATTGCCTTCGCGCTCTACCCCGTGACAATGAAACAGCTCATTGACATTGCCGACAGCGGACAAATCATGCCACCGAAAACGACCTGGTTTGAACCCAAATTAAGAAGCGGTCTCGTCATTCATTCACTGGATTGATTTTCATTATTAGAAAAAAAAGAGGCTGATTCATCCGAACCAGCCTCTTCCTTTTTCAGGATGTTTTAATCCATTGGATTCCCCTCGTTATTGGTCTCAGACTTTTCACTGACAGTACCACCGTTCAGTGCACTGTTGCCACCATCTACCTTAACCAGATACTGTTCCTCCTGATACGGTACAACGCAACCTCCCTGATTGGGATCACAACGTACAAAACAACTGCCCGGATTGTCATCAGGAAAAGTATAAATCTCAACCGTCTTATTGGGGTTAAAACTGAAGTTGGAAGATTGGGCATTTACCGCAAGACCCGAAACCGTACTTGAAGCTACCTGTGTTAAGGCACTGGAAGCATTGCTGCCCACCTTGTCTTTTCGGAACAAGGCCACGGTGAATGAACCGGAAGCGGTATCACCGGAATTTCTGGCTGCATAGACTACCGGCCCAAGGGCTACGCTATGCCTCAGTTCACGACAATTCGTGTTTAAGCCACAATTATAGGTAGCCACCTGTGTTCCGGCGGGCAAGCCCTGGCAGAAATCATCAGGCAAACGCAGGAATGTTTCATTGTTGGCACCGAATGAAGCACTTCCTGGTCGAAACAAAGGACGATTCACATTGCTCAATGCGCTTGGCCTGGGGACAAGATCCGCCTTTTTGGCGACTACGGGAGGTGCGGGAGCTGCAGGAACTACAAATGAAAAAGTGGTGCTGAAAACATACGGATCCACACCGGAACAACTACTACAGTTTTTAATGCGCTTGGCCACCCTGAAAAAAACAGTGGTACCTGCCGCATAACTGCTTCTGGACCTGCTGCCGGTGGCGGTGATGACATTCCTTACTCTGGTTTTCGATAAGGTAGAAGCCAATACACCGGCAGGAGGAGTAAAATCCGGGTTATTGGAAGCCAGATTAGGCAGACCGCTAAGTGCCGCACTGGTGGTGGCCGTGTACAATTTAAACGTCACCAGCGGAAAGCAAGGGGTGTTGCTGGTTTCATTTTGAACCACCTTGAACAACTCCGAAGTAATGGTAAAAGGCAGAGAGGTGGAGCTTACCGGCAAAGTGGCCGGCGTCTGCGGTGTGCCGACGACCACTTTCGCAACCATCAAAGCCAAGACGCCAGCGGGTGTTCCGCAATTGGCCTGACCACATACTTTTCCAAAGCTGAATCCGAGCAGAAGCAGCAAAGCAGATAATTTGAGATTAATTTTCATAGTGTTAAAGTTTTGACCAAAACTAAGTCTGTCTTTCCCGTACAACAATCCCCTAATAGGGTGAAATGCCCGCATTATGAATTCTTTCTGAAGATTATAGCGTATAGGAACAAAGTCCATCTTTGAATTAATTTACCTTTACCATCAAACCAATTACAGATGAATATCCTGGAGGTATTTACCGTTGCTGACCACCTGAATTCCCTGAAACAGTTATCAATAAAAGCAGGGCCGGCTAAAAAAGACAGTTGTCCGTTTTATCAACTTGGAGCCCGCAACTTTTTCTTTAAACTGGAAGCCATTGCGCGGATCTTCAGAGAAACGATCAATGAACCGTACTATGATAAAATTTACAATTCCATTAAACTTACCGAGGATGCATTGGGTCAATACGATTATCAAAAGGTACTGGCAGATGAGTTTGTCAATGACGGGCGACTGCCCGATGGGTTCAGGACGTACTTTAAAAATGCCGAGACTAAAGGGTTGAATCAACTGAACCTTCACCTGGAAGAAAACGGCTGGATTCCGGATGCTAACGTAAAATGCGATACCCTTCTCCTTGCCTACAGTGACAAAGCCACGATCGACAGCAATGACTTTTTACCATCCTATCTAAAATACCTGAGCGGCTACATTCAAAAACTTGAGAAGAATTTCAGGGAAGGTAAAACAGATCCGGAAAAAATTGAAGAAGGCGTACATGAACTGCGAAGAAAGCTGCGCTGGATTTCGATCTATACGCAGGTAAGCGGCGGCATCATTCAATTGACCACAAAAAACAAAAGCAATGGCATCAACAAAAAATACCTCGACCCGTCCATTTTGAATTCCCCTTTTATGAAGGTGCCCCATGCGCCAAAAGGATTGAAGACGATTTCAATTCACATCGAAAACTTCGCCGCACTCAGCTGGATCATCAATGAACTGGGTGTTTATAAGGACCAGGGACTGCGGTTGGAAGCCATCAACAGGGCCTGCCTTGAAACCGTGAAACCGGATGCGGCGAATAAAATTCAATCCATCCTGAACCCGGAAGAAATCAGTCTTGACCGGATTAGTGAAAAAGTCAGAAAAATAACCACCGGATTTTTTAATGAGGATAAGATCTTAAGCCGGATATTGGATGACCTTAAACAGTAAAAGAAGTGATTTCCGGCCAAAAATTGTTCGCAAGCAATCTTTGAGGTAATTTTGAAAATCTATAGACCGTATGACATCCAAGCCGAATCTACTGTTGTTACATGGGGCATTGGGCGCCTCCGATCAATTTCAGGCACTCACGGTGCATCTGCGGGAAGAGTACAGTGTACATACCTATGATTTTCCCGGTCATGGCGGAAAAGCTTTTGCGGAAGAACCACTGAGTATTCCTGTCCTGGCCAAACACCTCGAAGATCACCTCGTCGAATTCCACCTGGTGGGCTGTCATGTGTTTGGTTACAGTATGGGAGGCTACGTTGCGCTCTGGCTGGAAGCCCTGAAGCCCGGACTCTTTTCATCCATTATGACCCTAGGCACCAAGTTCAACTGGACCCGTGAAAGTGCCGAGAAAGAAGCAAAAATGATCGATCCGTCCTTTTTGACGGCCAAAGTACCGCGTTTCGCAGAAACCCTGAAACTCAGACATGCTCCCGGCGACTGGACACGTCTATCGGCTGAAACCATGCATCTGATGCTTCACCTGGCCAAACATCCGCTGGGTTTGGATGCTTTTGGACAAATTACCTGCAAAACAAGAATTGCTTTAGGCGACAGGGATCAAATGGTCAGTATTGCTGAAACCGAATCCACGTATACCGCGCTTCCCAATGCCTCCCTTCTGATACTGCCTGAAACCGCACATGCCCTTGAAAAAGTAAATCACAGCTACCTCGCAATGGAAATCAAACACTTTCTGCAAAACCATGGCATTTAATCAGCAGGCTCACAGGGACCTTCTCAAAGAGCTGGAACCTTACAAGGCAAGACTTATCGCCGTAACCAAAAAAAAACCGGCTACTGAAATAGCAGAGGCCTATGCCGCCGGGCAGAAAGATTTCGGTGAAAACTACGTTCAGGAACTGGATGAAAAAAGAGCGCAGATTCGTGAAAAAATACGGTGGCATTTCATCGGACATCTGCAAACCAATAAAGTAAAAACCATTGTCCCTTATGTCAGTCTGATACAAACCATCGATAGTTTTAAGCTGCTGAAGGAAGTGAACAAAGAATCAGCCAAAGCCGGTATCATCACCGATTGCCTCGTACAGGTCCACATCGCAAAAGAAGAAAGCAAATTCGGTTTCAGCGAAGAAGAAGTGGAAGCCCTGATGTTATTTCCCGAATTGAGTGAAATGGAAAATATACGTATCAGAGGGCTGATGGGGATGGCCAGCCTGACCGACGAGAAGAGCCAGGTTAAAAAAGAGTTCCTTGGCTTGCACACGTTGTTTACCAATTGCAGGTTGATGAGCATGGACCCGGATGCATTCGATACCTTGTCCATGGGCATGAGCAGTGATTACAAAATAGCACTCGATTGCGGCAGCAATATGATCCGGATCGGAAGTCTGCTTTTCGGCGAACGACGATGAACTGCCAACAGGACGGCCAGGAGCCTCCCCATGGCCATGAATTAAAAAAACAGCATTCAACATGAACCTATATAGCCTTGCCATTCACGGAGGTGCCGGAACCATCAGCCGGAAATCACTGCGTCCGGAAATGGAAAAACAGTACCGGGAAGCCCTGGAAACCGCCCTTCAGTCCGGCGAACAAATATTGAAAAAGGGAGGTTCAGCTATGGATGCCGTTATACAATCGGTGATGAGCCTTGAAGACTGCCCGCTTTTCAACGCAGGCAAAGGTTCGGTTTTTACCCATGATGCAAAACACGAAATGGATGCCTCGGTGATGCGCGGCGATACCCTTGGGGCAGGCGCGGTGGCATGTGTCCAACAGGTGCGAAATCCGGTATTGCTGGCCCGGAGGGTGATGGAACAGTCTGAACACGTGATGCTGAGTGGACGAGGAGCGGAGGAATTCGCCCGGGGACAAGGCATCGCCTTTGAAAGCGATGAATACTTTTATTCTGAAATCCGTTTCCGGCAATTAAAAGATGCCATTCATGAGGACAGGATTCAACTGGATCATACCCCGGAAGATAAAAAATTCGGAACCGTAGGTGCCGTAGCCAGGGATGCGAATGGATTACTGGCGGCGGCTACCAGTACCGGTGGAATGACCAACAAGCGCTATAACCGCATCGGCGACAGCCCGGTGATCGGTGCAGGCACCTATGCCAACAACCGAACCTGTGCCATCAGCTGCACCGGACACGGCGAGTATTTTATCCGTGCGGTAGTCGCCTATGACATCTCCTGTCTGATGGAATACAAAGGCATGAGCCTTTCCGAAGCCTGTCACCTTGTGGTGATGGAAAAATTAAAACAACTGGGTGGCGAAGGCGGTTTGATCGCCGTAGATGCGGCCGGTAACATCGCCCTGCCTTTCAACTCCGAAGGGATGTACAGGGCCTGGGTGCGGAAGGGGGAACCCTTACAAACGGCCATTTACAAGGATGAGATCAGTTCAGCGGAATAAGGTTTTCCTTCATCCTTGGTTTCCGTCCACCTTTCCCATCGGCACACTTTCCGAAATTTTTAATGGAGACACCAAAATAGACATTGGCGCCATACGCATCGGTAATTCCCAACAAGGCACCGGGCATATCGGTGCCCAGGCTGAAGGCTCCCACTCTTACGCCTAATCCCATTCTTGGTCTGAAATAGTCGTACAGGGAAACAGGAAGGGAAATCTCAAAACCACGGGTCTCAAAACGGGGTGTCACTGCAATCTGACTGCTTCTTCGTATGGCATTTTCACCAGCAGGAATTCCCTGGAGGATTGAAAAATTGATGAAATAATGCTGTTTCAGTGCCCAATCAAACTGAAGTGAGGCGGCAGCCGGTAAATACATGGTAAAACTGCTGCGAAGCAAGGATGGATCATAGATTCCATTGAGTTGTGCATTGATAACAGAATCAGAATTCATACTACCGTCCAGATTGGTGGTATCAAATCCAAACCAGTCGGCCCCCCGAACATCGAAACGGTATGCGCTAGCCTGGTTGTTAAAGCGAATGTAGCCCGCATCCAACAGGGATATCCCGAGTTTCCAGTCATACGGCTTTCCATCAGGCGCCTCTTTACAGGGATTGTAAAATTCTTCATTCCTGTTTCTGATATACTGCATGCCTATCGAAGTACTCCAACCACTCCCCCGGTTTGTAAGTAAATCAGCGGCGGAAATTCCACCTTCAGAAGGCAGCGCATAACCGTAACTTCCGGAAAGCGATTCCAGCACCGGTAGCGTGTCGGCAGGAAGCGCATAACTTGCATGATCAATGGTAACAAAGGCGCCGTGAAGGCCATAATTGTAATTCAGGCTAAGTCCCGCCGTGAAAAATGATTTCGGCTGGTTTAACAGGACCATGGCTACACTCCCGCCGATGGAGTTCCAGTTCAGCAGGCCGATGGAAAGATCCCTGATCTGGTACGCCGCACTTCCCTGTGGAGCCGGGTCAAAACCATCCTTCAGGTTACCGGCCAGATGAGAAGGCACATTGGCGGCGCTGGCTTCAAGCCGTACAGACGTATGAAAGGCAAAGGAAAATTTCTTTCCCGAATGGATGAAGCCGGGCAATTTAACAAAGCCGGAGGCATAGGCCTGCTTGTCATCTTCTGAATCATTGGTCATTAACTTTTCATCGCCGTTCGCCTCGGACTTGAATCCATTTTTCAAGACTTTGCTGTTTTTACGCAGGTACAGGTAGTTGTTCATCAGCGCCTGATCGAACGATAAGATATGGAATTCATTGCGGTAAGGCGCCGCCGCGATAGAAGCCGGATTGAGTTCGAGGCCCATCTGGCCGGCGTAATTACTGCCTGAGAGCCCCCACATTTCCTGGGCACTCGTCCTGTTGACAAGGGAAGCTAGCAGAAATACGATAGAAATTAAAAAGAGACTGCGGATCATACTGTTCAATAAGTTGGTTCAGGATGCAAGTAATGGCAAGCCTGTCCAAAAAGAGATCAAGCTGCCGCATTTCTTACAAAACCAAGGTTCGCTTCCACTTTAGCGGGATGATGCAAAAAGGCTGAGAAACAGGAATAGCAAAGCGGATGCTGAACGACATCAGCCCGAAATATTCAGGCTTGCTTTATGCTGAACCTCCGCCTGGAAAAAGCGAATTGGCCAGTTGCATCGCGCAGTATCGCCCTTCATCTGAAAAACTGACGTTTGGACGAATTCAATCCGGAATTGAGTGTGATTTACTTCGGTGTCTTACAATTCTCAATATTGGGTCTTCTCCCCCTTCCCGATCCCGAACCATCGCAACCCTTGAAACTTCTCCAGGCCAGGCCGAAATACAGGTCAGCCCCATAGGAATCCGTAATGCCCAGCAAAGGACTGATCATATCCGTGCCGATCGTTAAAATTCCGAACCGAAGCCCCAAACCTATGCGCGGACGAAACTGCTCGTAAAAAGAAAATGGCATGGAAATTTCAAAATGCCGTGATTCATACCGAGGGGTCAACGCCACCTGATTGGCCCGACGCAGGGAATAAGGGCCGAAAGGTATGCGTTGCAGGATGCTCAGGTTCAGAAAAACATTTTCGTTAAAAGGAACATCCAGCTGTACCGAAGCCGCAGCCGGAAGAACCATACGCATGCTGCGCTGATCACGGGAACTCCGGGAATTTCCATAGAACTGTTCACTCAATATTGAATCAGTAGTGACCCAATCATCAAATTTCACCGTGTCAATTCCAAACCAGGCTGTATTGCGGTTATCGAAAAGGTAAGTTCGGGTTCCTTCAGTGTAATGGAGGTATCCTATGTCCATCAGTGAAACGCCCAGGCGATAGTCGTATGGCTTTTCACCGTTGTTGCGTTTACAGGGATTAAAAAATGCTTCGTTTCGGTTTTTAAAGAACTGCACCCCTGCCGTAAACGAATAACCTTTCCCTCTTTTTGCGAGCGGATCATTGCTTCCCCGGGTGCCATTGTCGGGTAAAGCGTGTCCGTATTCAGCCTGGATGTTGTTCACGATCAGCAGGGTGTCGGCCGGTAAAATATAATCGGCATCGTCCAACCTGACATACACCCCAGTGAGACCGTAGTTGTAATTGAGCGTGACCCCACCTGTCCAGAAATACTCCTTCGAATCATGCAAGACCCCGGCTATCGTGACGCCGAATTCGTGCCAGGTAAGCAGGCCCGCACGCAGGTTTCTGACCGCATAATTGGTGTTTTGCTGAGGGTTGTAATCGAATCCTTCTTTCAGGTATTTCGCAAGATGATAGGGCACCTTGCTGGCACTTAACTCCGCCCGGGTGGAGACATGAAAAGCGGCAGATAATTTTTTCCCGGACCAGATGAAAGCCGGGTATTTCAAAAAAGCGGACCCGTAAGCGAATTTGTCCGGATTCCTGGTGTAGCGGTCCGTAAATTTATCTTCTTCTACGCTTTCTCCTTTAACGCTTTTACGGATCAACCTGCTGTCACCCTTCAGGTACATGTAGTTGTTGAGAATGGAAGCATCCAATGAAACAAAGTGTATTTCCCAGCGGTAAGGTGCATCCGCAATGGAAGCCGGGTTCAGGTCTATTCCCATCTGACCAGCGTAATTGCCGGGTGCCGCCCCCCACATTTCCTGTGCATACGCCCCGGTACCCAGACCGGTTAACAGGTACAACATCAGGAGTTGAATGCGCATCAAATGGGGCTTGAAAGGATCCCCTATTTAACGTCAAATTCCGTGCAAAAGTTGCTGTTCCGATCCGGACCGGTCATTTTAACCGCCAGACGGGAATCCGCTCACACAAACATCTTTCCCGGGTTGAGAATTCCGTTCGGATCAAACAAGGTCTTGATTCCTTTCTGAATAGCTAACTGACTGGTGTTAAATGGTATATCCATGTACGTCTTCTGCACATAGCCTATGCCATGCTCACCCGATATGGTACCCTTCAATTGCACACATAAATGAAAAATCTCACGGATGCCCATGGGGACTTTGTGATTCCAGTCTTCCTCTGACATGTTGTCGCGGATGATGTTTACATGCAGGTTCCCATCTCCGGCATGACCATAGCAAACCGATTTAAACCCATACTTCCGTCCTATCTCCTTAACCCCCCGCAGCAAGACCGGCAATTCGGCGCGAGGTACCACGGTATCCTCTTCCTTGTACACCGAATGCGATTTCACCGCCTCGCCAACTGCCCTTCGCATGCGCCAGAGATCTGATTTCTGCTGTGCCGTATCTGCAAACATCACTTCATCGCATTCGTGGCTGTACATGATTTCACTGATTCTTTCACAATCCTTGAACAATACCTCCAGGTCATGTCCATCCACCTCAATGAGCAGATGCGCCATGTGTTCTTCCTTGACGGGGATCTTCACATCCACAAATTTCAAAACGAAGTCGATGGCGTCCCTCTCCATGAATTCCATGGCGGAAGGTGTAAATCCTGCCCTGAAGACCGCGGAAACGGCTTCGCAGGCTTTCTCAGGCGAGAAAAAAGGAACGAGCATCAGAAGGTTTTGTGTAGGGAGCGGGATCAGGCGAAACACTATTTTCGTGATAATTCCCAGGGTACCTTCACTGCCAATGATCAATTGCGTGAGGTTGTAACCGGTGGAGTTTTTCAGCACATTGGCACCTGTCCAGATGATTTCACCGGTCGGCAAGACCACTTCACAATTCAACACATAATCTTTGGTGGTACCGTATTTCACGGCCTTCGGTCCTCCGGCATTCTCGGCAAGATTTCCTCCCAGAAAACAGCTGCCCCGACTCGCAGGGTCGGGCGGATAAAAGAGTCCCCTGGCCTCTACAGCGTCCCGGAATACCTGGTTGATCACCCCCGGTTCCACCGTAGCCTGCAGGTTTCTTTCATCGATTTCCAGAATGCGGTTCAGCCTCTCAGTGCTCAGTACAATGCCCCCGAATACTGGCAGGGCTCCGCCACTCAGGCCGGTACCGGCGCCACGCGGTGTCACCGCTATCTTCTCACGATTGGCCAGCCGCAGGATGGAAGATACCTCGCCGGCCGTGGCCGGTTTGACTACCACCGCCGGCATAAATTGCAGGTCTTCGGTTTCGTCCTGGCCGTAAATTTCCCGGTCCTCTCTGGACTGAAGGATATGACTGCTTCCGACTATGGCGGACAGTTCATTAAGCAAGGTGGGGTTTATCTCCGTAATCAATTCCATCATGCCGCAAATTTATACAGGTTTCCAATCCGACCTGCCTCTCCAACCTTCCCGGATGCCATCGGCCGGATCGGCAATACCGGGCAGATCTTTTTATTTCCCGCCATACCCCCACAAAAAAGGGCAGGAAAATGTGCTGGCATACGCTGCAGGAAGCACAGAGAAAAGTGTAGGATACCACCTGGCCACAGCAGGTATTTTAACTAATTTTGCCTATTAATTTCATAAAATGAAAGAAGAATACGTTAAGTGGTTTTCCCCCACACTGGGTCACGAAACCGAAATGCTGGTTTTCGGAACCGGTGGCCGGCCGGTCGTCATCTTTCCCACATCCATGGGAACCTATCATCAAAACAAAGATTTCAAGCTAATTGACAGTGTTGAGTGGTTTGTAAACAGCGGGCTGGTTAAAATCTATTGCCCCGACAGTGTAGATGAACATTCCTTTTACGAGGAAATGATCCATCCCGGCGAGCGAATCCGCCGGCACCTCGTGTACGACCGCTTTATCCTGGATGAGGTGGTTGGACGCGCCAGCCAGGAAACTGCACAGCACAAGGTGACGGTAGCCGGCTGCAGTTTTGGGGGATACCAGGCCATTAACTTCGCTTTCAGGCACCCCGACCGCGTATCGAACGTATTCAGTATGGGAGGCGCTTTCGACATCACCAATCACATGGATGGCTATTACGACGAAAGTGTGTATTACAACAATCCGGTTGATTTCCTCGGGGGACTGCAGGATGAAAACCTTTGGAAAATGGGCATCATCCTCGGTGTTGGCGAACACGACTTCTGTTTGCCACAGAACAAGCGGCTGGCAGAAATAATGGCCAGAAAAGGCATGCCCTACTGGCTGGATATCCGTCCCGGAATGCCGCATGACTGGCCAGCCTGGCGAGAAATGCTTCCCACGTATTTCGGAAGGATGGAATTCTGAGAGCGATCCGCCCCGGGGATTGCAGCGCTTACTCCGGATGGTCAGGAACTCCGCATGTGAGGCTATTAAAAAACCGGCAGCCTGCTAGCACGGTTTTCAGTAAATTCGAACCAGATAAACTTTAACATTTACGCTCATGAAACGTATTGGAATCATGCATGGCATGGAACGCAGTTTTCCAGATGCCCTTATCGAAAGAATTAATTCAAAAAATGAACCGGGCATCCAGGCCGAACTGGTAAAAATCGACAAATGCATCCAGGGTGAATCCACTCCTTATCATGTCATTCTCGACCGCATTTCGCAGGATGTTCCTTTTTACCGCGCTTACCTGAAAAATGCAGCGCTGTGCGGAACCGCCGTCTTAAACAACCCCTTTTGGTGGAGTGCCGATGAAAAATTCTTCAATAACTGCCTGGCGATACGTCTGGGGATTCCGGTACCCAAAACCTGCCTGCTCCCTTCCAATCAATGGCCTACCGATACCAGTGAGGCTTCTTTCCGGAACCTGGCCATGCCTCTCGACTGGCAGGGAATGTTTGAGTACACCGGTTTGCCGGTGTACATGAAACCCCATGCGGGCGGAGGATGGAAGAACGTATTTCAACTGGATACGCAGGACGGCTTTTTTCAGTCGCATCAAACCACCGGCCAGCTGGTGATGCTGCTGCAGGAAGAAATAAAATTTGAATCCTATTTCAGAGTGTACTGTATCGGTCAGCGTGATGTAAGAATCATGGAATACGAACCCCGCAACCCGCACCACCTGCGTTATGTGCACAACAAGTTCAATGCGGACAAAAAATTACTCGATACCATCCTGGATTATACCTACCGCCTCAACGAAGCCCTGGGCTATGACTTCAACACGGTTGAATTTGCGGTAAGGGACGGAATCCCTTACGCCATCGACTTCTGCAATCCGGCTCCGGACGCCGACATCCACAGCGTGGGCCAGGAGAACTTCGACTGGGTCATTGAATCGGCCGCCAACATGTGTATCCGCCGGGCAAAGTCTCACCGCGAGAATGCAGACAACCTTACCTGGGGCACGTACATGAAAAACGCCACCATGGGAATGGCTACCGGCCATGATGTGCCGAAATTCGGACACACCCCTGAAATTGAAAAAGCGTAAGCGAATGCGGGTGCCGGAGGAAGTTTCTCCGGCACTTTGCTTTCGCTGGCACCTGTAAAAATCACTGCGGAACCATTCATTTACGGGGATCCCCGGCCCCGGCTCAAAAAACCATTCACTTATGACCATGTTTACTTTAGGTATTGAAGAAGAATTTCAGATCATTGACCCCGAAACGCGTGAGCTGAGGAGCCATATGCACCAGATCATTGAAGGGGGTAAAACCACGCTCAAGGAACAGGTAAAAGCGGAAATGCACCAGAGCGTGGTGGAGGTGGGTACGAACATCTGCCGTGATGTGGACGAGGCCAGGAAGGAAGTCACGTACCTCCGCAGGATGATCGGGGAAATTGCCGCCAAGCAGGGCCTGCTTTTCGCAGCAGGCGGCACACATCCCTTTTCACGCTGGCAGGATCAGCTGATCACGGATCACCCCCGCTACCATGAAATTGTCGACAAATTGCAGGATACGGCCAGAGGCAACCTCATTTTCGGGCTTCACGTGCACGTTGGCATCCCCAGCCGTGAAATTGGTATTCAGCTGATGAACCAGGCCCGCTATTTCCTGCCGCACATCTTCGCGCTTTCGGCCAACTCTCCGTTCTGGCTGGGAAGGAACACCGGATTTCAGGCCTACCGTACCAAGGTGTTTGATAAGTTTCCGCGTACCGGCATCCCTGAGTATTTTTCAAGTGTGGCCGAATACGACAGCTATGTGAATCTGCTGATTAAAACCAATTGCATCGACAATGGAAAGAAAATATGGTGGGACCTTCGCCTGCACCCTTTCTTCGAAACCATTGAATACCGGATTTGCGATGTGCCCATGCGCATCGATGAAACCATTGCACTGGCCGCCCTGATGCAAGCCGTCACAGCAAAAATCTACAAGCTGATGAAACAAAATCTCAGCTTCCGGAATTACAGCAGAGCGCTGATCAATGAAAACAAATGGAGGGCGGCCCGCTATGGCATTCACGGCAAACTGATCGATTTTGGCAAACAGGAAGAGGTGGAAACCAAGGCCCTCATTTATGAATTGCTGGACTTTGTGGATGATGTGGTGGACGACCTGGGCAGTCGACATGAGTTGCGTTACATTGAAAAGATGCTGGAGCAGGGAACCGGTGCCGACCGGCAGTTGAAGATTTACGAAAATACCGGAGATCTGAAAGATGTGGTAGATTACATGGTAAGTGAAACCAATTACGGGATCTGAACGTAAAAAAACGATTCCGATCAGCAGCGCATGCAGGGCAAGGAAAGCAATATTATCAGAGTCGCCATTCTCGACCTTTACAACAATGAACCCAATGAGGGGATGCGGGGCATTTTGTCACTGCTGGAGCGTCAAGCGGTACCCGCCCCATTTACTCTTGAGTACAAACGATTTGACGTACGTTTCAAGGATGAAGTGCCGGATGATTCTTTCGATATTTACATCAGCAGCGGAGGTCCGGGCAGCCCGCTCGAAGAACCGGGAGCGCAGTGGGAAAAAGATTATTTCCGTCTGATAGACCGTCTATGGGAAATCAATAAGGAAGATCGCTCCTCCAAAAAATTCGTCTTCTTCATCTGTCATTCCTTTCAGCTCATGTGCCGGCACCTGGAACTGGCCGAAGTCACCAAAAGACATTCAACGGCTTTCGGAATTTTTCCGGTGCACAAACTGGAAGCAGGCTTTCAGGAACCTTGTTTCAGCGCTATTCATGATCCGTTTTATGCGGTAGACAGCCGCGACTGGCAGGTCGTGCAGCCGGACCGGAAGAAAATGCAAAGGACCGGTGCTGAATTGCTGGCCATTGAAAAAGAACGAAGTCATGTTCCCTACGAACGGGCCGTCATGGGCATCCGTTTCAGCCCGGAAATGATCGGAACACAATTCCATCCGGAAGCCGACCCGCTGGGCATGCTTCATTATCTTCTTCGCAAAGACAAAAAAGAAATTATTGTGCGACATCACGGACAGGAAAAATACGATGAGATGCTTTTACACCTGAATGATCCCGACAAAATCAGCCTGACGCAATCCGGCATTATCCCGGCTTTTCTGACCAACGCGATCCGCCAGACCATCCGCCTGGCCGGATTAACGGTTTAAGAAGCGGATCTGAATGCAGGATTTTTCAGGGCTTCTCCACAAACTGCCCTTGCACATTTTTCCTGATCAACACGAAACCGAAACCCATCGACCGCTGAAAATTACAGTATGTTTGTGCCATGTCAGCCAAAATAAAATTCTATGTGGTATGGGAAGGACGTCGCCCCGGAGTTTACAACACCTGGGATGAATGCAAAAGAAACATAGAAGGATTTCCTAATGCAAAATACAAATCCTTTGCTTCCAGAAAAGAAGCGGAAGCAGCTTACGAAGAAAAACCCGCCAGACATATTTTCAGGAAAAGCGAAGAACGAAAGGCGACGTCTGCGCATCGGGTATCCGCCGGCGGATCGCCAAAAAAGGACAGCATTTGCGTAGATGCAGCCTGCAGCGGCAACCCCGGACTGATGGAATACAGAGGGGTTGACTTCATCAGTGGCGAGGAAATTTTCCACATGGGTCCGTTTAAAGAGGGAACCAACAACATCGGCGAGTTTCTGGCCATTGTACACGGACTGGCGCTCCTCAGGCAACAACATCATCCCTCCAAAATCATTTATTCGGATTCAAAAATTGCCATCGGCTGGGTAAAGAAAAAAAAATGCGGTACCAAGCTGGAACTTACCAGGCATAACGGCCATCTTTTCGATCTTATACACCGTGCCGAACGCTGGCTCGAAAACAATACCTATCAGAATCCAATCCTGAAATGGGAAACCGAAGTCTGGGGAGAAATCCCGGCGGATTTCGGACGAAAATGATCGGTTACCTTTTTTATTGAAAACGGCCCTCATCGTGCTGCTGACCCGCTAAAACTGACAGGGGTCTCTTCGGTTGGCCGGCCGCCCATTTTGACGAATCCTAAAATTGGTTTTTAGGGATTCCGTTCCTCAACACCACTAAATTCATTGTAAATAACCGGTTTACAGGATACTAACATTTGCCGGGGAAATCCCCGTTTTCTGTATTTTTGCATTTTAGAATTCATCCTCTTCTCCCCTACATGAAATATACTTCCAAATTACCTGCCCTCTTATTGTTAGAAGACGGAACCATTTTCCATGGTAAATCGGCCGGTGTGCGCGGCATGGCCACCGGGGAACTCTGTTTCAATACGGGGATGACCGGGTACCAGGAAATTTTTACCGACCCCTCCTACACCGGACAGCTGATGGTGATGGCCAGCGTGCACATTGGCAATTACGGAATCAAACTCGATGAATCGGAATCCACCGGTATCCGGATCGCCGGCATGATATGCAGAAATCTGAGTCCGATGATGTCAAGAAAGGATGCCGACATGAGTATTCAGGATTTTCTGACACAAAACAACCTGGTGACCATCACCGATGTGGACACGCGCGCTATTGTCAGGCACATCCGGAACAAAGGGGCCATGAACGCCATCATCAGCACCGACAGCCAGGACCTTGATTTTTTGAAAAAAGAACTCGCCAAAGTACCTTCCATGGAAGGACTGGAACTCTCCAGCAGGGTATCTTCCTTAACCGCATGGGACTTCAATGACAGCGGTGACATCCGAGTGGCGCTGCTGGACGAAGGATTTAAACTGAACATCGCCCGCCACCTGGCCCTTCAGGGTTGCAGGGTACGGATATTCCCTTACAATACCAGCTTCAGCGAGATGCAGCAATGGCAGCCGGATGGTTACATGCTGTCTAACGGTCCCGGCGACCCGTCGGCCATGCCGGAAGTGGTGAATACAGTAAAACAAATCCTGGATTCGGGGACGCCTCTTTTCGGCATCTGCCTCGGACATCAGTTGCTGGCAGAGGCCTGCGGCATGCGCACCTACAAAATGCATCACGGACACAGAGGGATCAATCACCCCGTTAAAAACTTCCTCCGTGGTACCAGTGAAATCACCTCCCAAAACCACGGTTTTGCCGTGAAACAGGAGGACGTGGAAAATGCGGCTGACCTTGAAATCACCCATAAAAACCTGAACGACCATACCATTGAAGGCATCCGGGTAAAATCAAAGCCTGCTTTTTCAGTGCAATACCACCCGGAAGCGGCTCCGGGCCCGCACGACGCCGCCTACCTCTTCGATGAATTTGTTGCCATGATTCGTCAGTATGCAGGCCGCAAAGCGGCTACCGTATAAGGTGATTTTTTTATCCTGATTGCAAACCTGACAACTTTTCTTCCGGGTGAGCATTACATTTGATGCACAGCACCCTGATCTGACGCCTCCTCTCCGTATTCCGATCCATTACTTATTTTTACCCAATGAAGTACCTGGTCGTCCTCCTGCTCGTCCTGCGATCATCCTGGTCATTTTCTGCCAATGAAAAATCCTATTTTCAACAGGAAGTCAATTACAAAATTCAGGTCAGCCTCAACGACTTGAAACACAGCCTCCGGGCTGAGATTGAAATTGAATACATCAACCATTCGCCGGACACGCTGTATGAGTTGTGGTTTCATTTGTGGCCCAATGCGTACAGCAGCCGCCAAACGGCTCTTTGCAAACAGTTGCTTGAAAACGGCGATGCCTCCCTGTACTTTGCCAACGACGACGAACGGGGCTACATGGATTCGCTGGCATTCACCGCCGACAATCAGTCATTGAACTGGACCTATGACAAAAGCAACAGGGATGTGGCTTTGCTGAAACTGAACAATGCTCTTTTACCCGGATCAAGGGTGGTCATCAAAAGCCCCTTCTATGTAAAACTTCCCTCTGCCCGCTTCTCACGGCTGGGTCATATCGGGCAGGCCTATGCCATTACACAATGGTATCCCAAGCCTGCCGTGTACGACCGGTATGGCTGGCATGCCATGCCCTATCTTGATCAGGGAGAATTTTACTCGGAATTCGGCTCTTTTGACGTGAGTATCACCTTGCCCGAAAATTATGTGGTAGGAGCCACCGGGGACCTTCAGACGGCTTCTGAAATTGAATGGATGGACCGGAAAGCCACAGAAAACAAAATGTATTCCGACAACAACAACTTTCCCCTCTCCTCCTCTGCCACCAAAACCATCCGATTCAGGCAGGAACAGGTTCACGATTTTGCGTGGTTTGCGGACAAGCGCTTCCATGTTTTAAAAGGAGAAATTCAATTGCCCGGAAGTGGAAAAAAAGTCACCACCTGGGCGCTTTACACCAATTCAGAACCCCGGCTCTGGGAAAACAGTATCGAATACATCAACGATGCCATTTTGCATTACTCCAAATGGATCGGAGACTATCCCTACCGGCAGTGCACCGCCGTGGATGGCACCATCGCTGCCGGCGCTGGCATGGAGTATCCGAATATCACCATCATTGGCCAATGCCGTGACGAATTTTTACTTGAACTGGTCATAGCCCATGAAGTGGGACACAACTGGTTTTACGGCATTCTGGGCTCCAATGAACGCAGGCACCCCTGGATGGATGAAGGCATCAACTCCTACTACGAAGCCCGGTATGTTTTGGAGAAGTATCCGCCTGCCAGGTACGGAAACAAAAATGAACTTGGGGCAGATCAGCTGACCGGACGCTTGCTGGGCACCGGCAAATTCAATTACCGCGAAACCGGAATGTTTGAATACCTGCTTTCAGCCAGTAGCCATACCGATCAACCTATAGAGGGTGTTGCCACCGGATTTACCATGGTGAATTACGGAACGATAACCTATAAAAAAACGGCCCAGGCTTTTCTTTACCTTCAATCGTACCTGAGCGAGCCGGTATTTGATGCCGCCATGCAGGAATATTACCGCCAGTGGCGCTTTAAACATCCCTACCCCTCCGACTTGCGAAGCACGCTGGAGCAAAGCAGCCGGAAGAACCTGTACTGGTTTTTTAATGATGTACTGAAAGAAAACGAAAAGCAGGATTTTAAACTCAGAAACGTAACGAAAACCGGTGAGGGTTTCACTTTTACCACAAGGGAAAAAAGCCGGGTGCGGGCGCCCTTCCCGGTCAGTGGCTTTATAGGGGGCAGTAAAGTGACTGAAAAATGGTTTGAACCCGGCATGGAAGGGGATTCACTCCGTTTGAATTGCAGCGCCTGTGACGAAATTGTGATCGATGCAGAGGGCCTTACACTGGATGTAAACCGGAGGAACAACAGCTCGGTGAAAAAACGCTTCCCTGAATTATTCATTTTACCGAAAGTAAAATCCTTCGATCGTTCATCGGTATACATTACACCGGTGGCGGCCTGGAACAAATACAACCAATGGATGCTGGGTGCGGCTGTTTACAACTCCTTTCTCCCCTTCCGGAAAATTGAATATGCAGTAAGTCCGCTTTACAGCTTTGGCGACCATTCGCTGAACGGAACCGCGAACCTGTCGATCCATTTCGATGTAAAAAACAATCTTCTCCGCGGACTTCAGTTCAGGCAGAGTTTCCGGAAATTTTCCTATGCAGAGGAAAATTACAGAACCGAGCAGGGCGCATTGGTGGAAACGGTGCTGGGGTATCTCCGCTATTCACCCGAAATGATCCTGCAATTTAACAAGAAAAACCTGCGTTCCACCCTGACCCGGGAACTGAGCCTGCAGACGGTGCATCTGTGGGAAGACAACATCGTGTATCAGACCCATAGCGGCAGTTCCTCCGCCTCCGTAAAATCACGCTACAAAGACTTTTACCGGTTGATCTACGAAGTGCAGGACCGCAGGGTGCTTGATCCCTGGTCCTTTCGCATTGCTGCCGAGAGTAACAAGGAAGTTTTTAAAGCGGAATCCGAATTGAATTACCGGATCAGTTACAGGATGAAAGGGAAAGGTGCGGACATCCGTGTCTTTGCCGGAAAAAGTTTCATGGAGAAGCCGGCCGGCCGTTACGGATTTTTTCTCGGTGACCGAAACGGGGTATTCGGATCCACCGATTATGCCTACGATGAATGGTACTTCGGGCGCAGTGAAACCGAGGGTCTTTTGTTTCAGCAAATGGCTTTGCGCCAGGGTCAATTTAAAATCTACACCCCGATTGGTTTGTACCGCGACTGGATTTTTGTCCTGAACCTGAGTGCGGATTTTCCCGTACCGCTCCCCCTGCGCTTTTATGCTGATATCGGAACGACGGAAGACTTCAAAAGAGATGTCAAAAGAGTGTACAACCTCAATGCCGGCTTCAGTTACAATGCCGGTATTTGTCTGAGCATCGCGAGGAACACACTTGAAGTGTACTTCCCGCTCATCAAGTCGGAAGAAATAAGAAACTACCTTGAAACCAACGATGTTAAATTCGCGGAGCAGATCCGCTTTGTCTGCAACATCGCCCGGATGAATCCTCTTCGTTTACGGAACAGCTTTTTCCGCTGATACAATCCCTATCTTCGCACCTACAGCAACAGGAAAACATGCAGCTGCCGCCAGGAAAAAAAATTTACTTTATCAGTGACTTTCACCTCGGTGTGCCGGACCATGCCAGCAGTCTGCTGCGGGAAAAGAAAATCGTGCGCTGGCTGGAACTGATCCGGAAAGAAGCTGCTGTTTTGTATCTGATGGGCGATGTATTCGACTATTGGTTTGAATACAAACATGCTGTTCCCAAAGGATATGTACGCCTGCTGGGAAAACTGGCTGAATTGTCGGACAGCGGCATTGAAATTCACTATTTCACCGGCAACCATGATATGTGGGTTTTCAATTACCTGCCGGAAGAAATCGGTTTACAGGTTCACCGGGAACCCATCCAAAAAGAATTCAACGGAAAAAAATTTTTTCTCGGCCATGGAGACGGACTGGGGCCGGGCGATCACGGATATAAATTCATTAAAAAGGTGTTCTCGAATTCCGCCTCTCAGTGGCTCTTTGCCCGTTTACACCCCAATGCCGGCATCAGCCTGATGCGGTATTTTTCTAAAAAAAGCCGCATCGCCACCGGTAACGAGGATGCAATCTTTCTGGGTGAGGATAAAGAGTGGCTGATCATCCATGCAAGAGAAATCCTGAAAAAAGAGCATTTCGATTATTTCATTTTCGGACATCGCCATCTGCCCCTGGACGTTCAGTTGAACGAACGAAGCCGCTACATCAACTTAGGTGAATGGATCAATCATTTCATGTATGCTGAATTTGACGGAATGGATGTTCACCTGAAAAAATTTGAAGACAGGATTCCGGAGAATCAGCATTGAGTTGAAAAGAAACTCTAAATGCTTTGAGCGCTTGAAAAAACGCTTTACTCAAAGGTGCCCCAATTGCGCTTAATGATCGCTTCCTGGTGCTGTTCAACGGTGGGGATGTACTCTTCCGCACCCGAAGCTTTGGCTGCATCAAAGGCTCTCGCATTGATCACCAGCGCCTCGTCGAACTGCCGGTCTTTGTACAAAAACCAGCTGTACTTATCGAGGGTAAGGTAATCGCTCCAGGCACTCGGGCTGAAATGAATATTGAAAACATAATACCGTGTATGCAGTTCCATCCAGGAGGTGGACGCGGAGAGAAACAAGGCCGCCAGCAATACGAAGAT
>JAEUTF010000099.1 GCA_016788185.1 Bacteroidia bacterium
GAACGGTTCCACCTATTACGTGACCATCACCTTGCCTAATGGTTGCTCCGCTACCTCAGATACCGCTACGATACTTACCAAGTCAGTGGCCATAGTGGATGTGATTACGAATGCTTCCTGCGCCGGTGCCGATGGCAGTATACTCGCCACTGTTACCAGCGGATTGCCGCCTTACCAGTACATCTGGTCGACCGATCTGGCGCAGACGAACATTGTGCGCAATGTGACCAAAGCGTCGAACAAGGATACACTGCTCAATCTCAGCGCCGGCACCTATTATCTGCAGGTGTACGATGAAGCGGGTCAGCCCGGCAGTTGTAATTCGGGCGTACTCACCTTTGTGGTGAGCGGCTCCAACCCCATCGTCGCCACAGTCAGCGGTACCAACATCAGCTGTAACGGCTTCGCCGACGGATCGGCTACGGTAAGCTGGACGGGTGGTACCTCACCCTTCACCATCCTCTGGAGCGATGGCTTCACCACGGCGAGTCGTTCAGTATTTGCTGGTGGTACCCTCACGGTGATCGTATCCGATCAGAGCGGATGCGCCGATACGGCATCGGTGACCATCAACGAACCTGCAGCGCTCGCATTGAGTTTGAGCTCCACTCCGGAGACGGCTCCCGGCGCCCTGAACGGCACTGCTACGGCTCTGGCCAGTGGCGGTACGCCGGGTTATCTCTACGACTGGTTTGACGCGGGCTTCACACCGGTGGGCAGCGGCAGTACCGTGGGCGGCCTGGCCGGCGGTACCTATTACTACTGCCTGGTGACCGATACCAATGGCTGCCAGTTCAACGACACGATCGGCGTCATCACCAACGTGATTACGAATGCCACGCTGAACCTGACGGCGCTGCTGGAAGGCTATCACAACGGAACGGGCGGCATGGTACCTGCGCTGCTGAACTCCGGTGTGGGTGTAAGCGCTACCGAAACGGATACGATCCGGGTGGAACTGCGCGACGCGCTGAGTCCGGTCACGGTGATCGGCAGCGGCACGGCGGTGATCAGTACCGGCGGACAGGCGAGCTTCAGCTTCCCGTCCTCGGTGATCGGCAACAGCTATTACATTGCGGTGTTCCACCGCAACGCGGTACAGACCTGGAGTGCGCTTCCGGTGACCTTCAGCGCCAGCACGAGTTACGACTTCAGCAGCGGAGCGGGCCAGGCCTACGGATCCAACATGATCGCGGTACTGCCGGGCGTGTATGCCTTCTATAGCGGCGATCTGGCTCCCCAGGATGAGTTCATCGACATCCTGGACCAGGCGGTGATCGACAACGACATCTTCAACTTCGCGTCGGGCTATGTGATCTCCGACCTGAACGGCGATGGTTTCGTGGACATCATTGACCAGGCGATTGTCGACAACAACATCTTCAACTTCATCGGCTCGGTGCATCCGTAATAAAAAGAATCAGCATCATTTAAAAGGGCCGGGAGCATTCGCTTCCGGCCCTTTTTACTTTCCGAAGGTCCTGCTGTTTTATACAATGCACAAAGTTTCAGGCCTTTGAGGCAAAGACTTATCTTCCCTACCTTTGTGCCCTCAACCAAAAAGGCTATGAACGAGAAAGCAGGCTTCGGCACCAGGGCCATTCACGCCGGGCAACATCCCGATCCCAGTACGGGCGCCATCATGACTCCGATTTATCAGACCAGCACCTATGTGCAGGAATGGCCCGGAAAGCACAAGGGTTATGCCTATGCCCGCGGGAAGAACCCTACGCGTTCGGCGCTGGAGCAGTGCATCGCCGCATTGGAAAATGCCAGCTATGGATTGTGTTTCAGCAGCGGACAGGGTGCCAGCGATGCCATCATCAAAATGCTGCGCCCGGGTGATGAAGTGATTGCCACCAACGATCTCTACGGCGGAAGCTACCGCATGTTTACAAAGATCTTTGAACCCTTTGGCATCCGCTTTCATTTCGTGAACATGTACGATGCCGGCAACATCCGGAAATACATCAACGCGAAAACAAAAATGCTCTGGGTGGAAACGCCCACCAATCCCACCATGCAGATCATCGACATCAAAGCCTGCGCGGCACTGGCGAAGGAGAACAAGCTGATGCTCGTGGTGGACAATACCTTTGCCTCTCCCTATCTGCAGAATCCGCTGAACCTGGGCGCCGATATCGTGATGCATTCGGTGACCAAATACCTCGGCGGGCACAGCGACGTGGTCATGGGCGCCATCTGCACCAACAACAAGGAATACTACGAGCAGCTTGCTTTCATTCATAACAGTTGCGGCGCTACGCCGGGACCCATGGACAGTTTTCTGGTGCTGCGGGGGATCAAAACCCTGCACGTACGCATGGAACGGCATTGCAGCAACGGAAAAGCCATTGCGGAATTTCTCCGTGCGCATCCGAAGGTGGACAAAGTGTACTGGCCCGGCTTCAGCGATCACCCGAACCATGACATCGCCAGAACGCAGATGAAGGATTTTGGCGGCATGATTTCGTTCACCCTGAAGGATGCTACCGTGGAAGAGACCTTCACCATGGCCTCCAAGGTCCGGGTGTTTTCTCTGGCCGAGTCGCTCGGCGGCGTGGAGTCGCTGCTGAATCATCCGGCCACCATGACCCATGCTTCCATTCCGAAAGAGGAGCGGGAGAAGGCCGGCGTAACGGATGGATTGCTCCGGCTGAGTGTAGGCATTGAAGACATTGATGACCTGCTGGAGGATCTGAAACAGGCCATCGGATAATCCGGACCTGCGTATCCTTGTTGCATTTATCCGTTAAAACCTCTATATTTGTTTGAAACAGTCCTGTGATTTTGTACAGGCTGTTGCGGCGTCATCCTTTTGCAGGATCCTGACCGCAGTATTTGAGTTTTACCGATTGAATTTTTAAAACATGGTGGTACATCCGGCTCCTGGTTTTTCAGCATGTGAAGTTTCCTTCATGTCTTGTCTTACACACCCTGCCGGAATCCTGACGGTGCCGGTTCAGCGAAGCATCACACACCTTTAAAAAATAAAAGAACATGAAAAAATGGTTTGCCGGATTTTTACTGCTATGCTCATTGGGTTCAGACGCGCAACTGAACCTGATCGGTAATTTCAATCCGGCCGGTGTTACTTCTTTGTGCGCATTGGGATACGACCACGTTCAGGGCCGGGTATGGATTTACAATTGCTTCGGCGACAGTTTGCTTTGCTACGATACCACGGGCCAGAAGCTGTTTTCCGTTCCTGCACCGGGCGAAGCGGCCAACGACGTAGACATCGAAATTGCACCCACATCCTTCGTGATGGCCGGCACCAGCATTCCGCAGGGCAGTCTTCTATTCGTCAACGGAGAAACGGATTCCGCCGAGATCTATGCCATTGATCCGCTCAGCGGCATCGTACTGGACACCCTCCTCACCTCCTTCGGCAATTCGCACGTGGTCGGTGGCGCGTATCACATCCCTTCCGGTTCCTTTTACCTCATTCAGGACAACGTTCCCTCGGCCACGCTGAGTAACAGGGTGGCCGAAGTGCATGCGCTGAGCGGACAGGTCATTCAGAGCTATCAGATAGCCTCCTTGTACGATGTCAGCTACGGCGATCTGGAAGGCGCCGAAAACGGCCATCTGTATGTGGTGAGCAGTATTGAAGACAGCATCCTGGAGATCACCGCTCAGGGGCAGCTGGTGCAGATGCACGACCTCCCTGCCGGTGTCAGCAATGTATCGGGCTTTGATTTTGATTGTGGTGCTGCCACCGTATGGCTTTGCAATACGAACGGAGTGGTGTATCACCTCGGGCAGTCCAATTGCAATTCTGCCACGGGAGTAAGCACGGTGTACGGTACCCATCAGGTCCTGTCGGTATCACCGAATCCCTCCGGTGATGTTTTTCAGGTGAAGGGCGTGGGGGAAGGAGCCGTGGTGTATGACCTCTTCGGCGCGGAAATCCTGCGCGTGAAGGAAGAGGCCACGCTGATCGATCTGCGTGCATCACCGGCCGGCGCTTATGTTCTGCGTACCACGCGCGGAGAGGTCGTACGACTGATCAAATACTGATTCCGTTTCATACTGATTCCGTTTCAGTTGAAATTGATCCGGGCCATTTTTTTCTGCAGGCCCCGGGTCAGGGTGGTTGCGTGGGTATCACCTCCCCGGTTGTTGTGCGGCGTACGGACAACTTCAGCGTGGGTGATGCCGAAAGGCTCGTGCCGTTCTGATGCAGGGAACGCCTGCGCCTGACCCGAAGGAAGAACAGGGTGTGCCGCCCGGCTGACACAAAAAAAATCCCGGATCATGAGTGACCCGGGATTTTTTTAAAGGATATGATTTTTTAAGAATCTTCCAGATCCCTCAACTGCCGCACATCAGGCAGCCGTCCGGATTGTCGAGGGAGCAGCTGAGTTGGTCGGCGGCCGAAGGATTGTCATCCGTGAAATGGGTGCTGACATCGTTCTGAACGGGACTGGCCGTAGCGGTACCCGCCGTCGTGATGGCCGTGGAGACCATGGCGGCTTCTGCCGGGTGCGGCATCATTTCATACTGCTTGTCGACCGTAAATTTAATCGCCGTGGCGGCGGGCTTGGTGCGCAGGTAATACATGCCGGTCTTGAGTCCGCGTTCCCAGGCATAGAAATGCATCGAGGTCAGTTTTGCGAAGTTCGGTTCGGCGATGAAGAGGTTCAGCGACTGGCTCTGGCAGATGTAAGCGCCACGTTCGGCGGCCATGTCAATGATGGTGCGCTGCTTGATCTCCCACACGGTTTTGTACAGTTCTTTGATTTCCTGCGGGATTTCATTGATGCTCTGTACGGAGCCGTTGGCGGCAATGATTTTGTTCTTCATGTCATTGTTCCAGAGACCCAGGCGCACGAGATCCATCAGCAGGTGTTTGTTCACCACGATGAATTCACCGCTCAGCACACGACGGCTGTAAATATTGCTGGTGTAGGGCTCAAAGCATTCGTTGTTGCCCAGGATCTGTGAGGTGGAGGCCGTAGGCATTGGCGCCAGCAGCAGCGAGTTGCGTACGCCGTACTTCTTCACTTCTTCACGCAGCACATCCCATTCCCAGCGGTCGGTGGGTGTGGTGTTCCACATATCAAACTGGAAAATGCCTTTTGACACCGGCGATCCTTCGAAGGTGGAGTAAGGGCCTTCCACTTTCGCGAGATCTTTGGAAGCCGTCATGGCGGCATAGTAAATGGTTTCAAAGATTTCACGGTTGAGGCGGCGGGCTTCTTCGCTTTCGAAAGGATAGCGCATCAGGATGAACGCGTCGGCCAGTCCCTGTACTCCCAGTCCGATCGGGCGGTGACGCATGTTGCTGTTGCGCGCCTCTTCAATCGGGTAATAGTTGACATCGATGATCCGGTTGAGGTTCTTTGTGGCTACATAGGTGATCTCAAACAAACGCTGGTGGTCGAACTGTCCGTTGTTCACAAAGCGCGGCAGCGCGATGGAAGCCAGGTTGCACACCGCCACTTCATCGTGCGCCGTGTATTCCACAATCTCGGTGCAGAGGTTGGAACTCTTGATGGTACCCAGATTTTTCTGGTTGCTCTTTTCGTTGCAGGCGTCTTTGTAAAGGATATAGGGGGTACCGGTTTCAATTTGCGATTCCAGTACCGCGGTCCATAGTTCGCGGGCCGGAACGCTGCGGCGTGCGCGGCCTTCCTGCTCGTATTTGGTATACAGCAGTTCGAACTCCATGCCGTGGCAGTCGCTGAGGCCCGGCGCTTCGTTGGGGCAGAAGAGGCTCCATTCGCCTTCTTCCTTCACGCGCTTCATGAAGAGATCGGGCACCCAGAGCGCGAAGAAGAGGTCGCGGGCGCGCATTTCTTCCTTGCCGTGGTTCTTTTTGAGTTCGAGGAATTCGAAGATGTCGGCATGCCAGGGTTCGAGGTAAATGGCAAAAGAGCCTTTGCGCTTGCCACCCCCCTGGTCCACGTAGCGCGCGGTGTCGTTAAACACCCGCAGCATGGGCACGATGCCGTTGCTGGTGCCGTTGGTGCCGCGGATATAGGATCCGGTGGCGCGGATGTTGTGGATGCTCAGCCCGATACCGCCTGCGCTCTGCGAAATCTGCGCGCACTGCTTGAGGGTATTGTAAATGCCATCGATGCTGTCGTTCTGCATCTGCAGCAGGAAACAGGAGCTCAGCTGCGGTTTCGGCGTGCCGGAGTTGAAAAGGGTAGGCGTGGCATGGGTGAACCAGCGCTCGCTCATCAGGTTATAGGTTTCGATCACCGCGTCGATGTCCTTTTTGTGGATGCCCACCGACACGCGCATCAGCATGTGCTGCGGGCGCTCCACCACTTTGCCGTACAGTTTCAGCAGGTACGACTTCTCCAGGGTCTTGAAGCCGAAGTAGTCGTAGCCGAAATCACGGTCGTAAATGATGGTAGAGTCCAGCAGGTCAGCATGCTCGTTGATCACCTCCATCACGTCATCGGCCACCAGCGGGGCTTTCTTGCCGGTTTTGGGATCTATATAATTGTACAGATCGAGCATGGTTTCCGTAAAGGACTTCTTGGTGTTCTTGTGCAGGTTGGAAATGGCGATCCTGGATGCAAGCAGCGCAAAATCAGGATGACGCGTGGTGAGAGACGCAGCCGTTTCAGCAGCCAGGTTGTCGAGTTCGGTGGTGGTGACCCCATCGTACACGCCTTCAATCACCTTTTGCGCCACCAGGATCGGTTGCACGTGTTCCGGTGAAAGACCATAGCACAGTTTCTGAATGCGTGCGGTGATTTTGTCAAATTTCACCGACTCCGTCTTGCCATCTCTCTTTATTACAAACATATCAGAGGTTTTTTATCAGGTTAAAAATCAGGTTGTACTTGTATTTTACTCGTTTTTCTTCTTTTTTGCCTTCGTTTGGAGCGACGATTTGCCCTTCAACGCGATGGCGTCGATTTTAAGTATCCGGTATATTCAGATGAGTTTGAAAACCAGCGCCTTTCTCTGAAAGAGAGACAGGCAACTGAGCCGGGTACAAATCACGTTAAAGATATCGTCGAACCCAAGGGGTATTTTTTCACATTCGCCCGCTTTTATCAACAAAATACAGGTGTGTAAAATTTTCAGGTCTGAAATTTTGTTTCCTGAGAAAATTGATTAAATGGTAATGACGGAAACAGAAAAAACGATACACGCCCTTTTATCATTTTCAAAACCGGAAGAAATGCCGGATCATCCATACATGTATGTTTTTTCATCATCTGAAAATGCCTGTGCCGGATTGATCCATCATGAGCTAAGGGTACAATGTACCCTTAGTTCTTTAACGGAACATTCTAACCTTTGTTCTTCTACAGAAAATAATACGTTATAAAATCCTGAAAATGGTCACGGATGCACGATTTCCCGTTGGCCAATTCAGGATATTTTATTAACTTCGGTACATTAATTCCTGCTTTATCCGCCATGCATGATCTTTTCTCTACTTTAAAGCGATGTCAGGTACACGTGCATTTGCAGCAATCACTTTTAATAGCCCTCCATTTGCCGGGACTTGAACGAAAGGCCGCTTGATCTGGACTCTATTAATCGTTTTATTGCCTTTAATTCACACTCTATACCCTCTTTATCATGAAAACAAATCTTCAGATTATGGACGTAGTAATTTCCTGCTCAATGCTTCTGATTGCTTTTCAGGCTCATGCACAATTCACCCCTCCAGCCAATCCTGATAATTTCTATGGTGTAAATCCCTCCCAGGGTCGTAATACCGGAAATGATGTACTTAGTTTCAGCGGCGATAATTACTGGGTGAGCGTTTGGGAGACTGCCGGTTGCACCGAAGCCTTTGGCTGGGAAGCCGACTACAACGGCAATACCTACAGCGGAAACGAAGTGCTGAGCTATACCAGCGGTGTAGGCGATCCGGATGTGTGCCTGGTTACCAAAACAGGATCTCCTTCCATATTTGCTTTCGTAACGTATTATCACACGCCTTCCACTTCCTGGTACATGGATTACTTCATCTTTAATACTTCTACGAATCAATTCGAACTGCAGAACGGACCTTATCAATTGGCCACCGGTTCCTTCGGACGAACCATTAATATTGACGGGAATGAAAAGTCCGACGGCGAGTTTGCCATTGTCTGGGATGATTCAGGCGGCAACCTGTATGTAACAACAGGTGATGCTTCCTCCTTCGTACTGAACAATGCCCTGAATTTACCCAATGGCGGCTGGTATCCGGATCTGAGCCTGTTTTATGACGGCAACGATGATATTGTCCATATTACTTATCTTACAGACAACGGGGATTTGTATGTGGATGATTACGATTTTTCAGACCTTGCCAGTGGCGGCACTTCCTCCCGGAACAATGTGCTTTTAGTATCGCCAACAAGCGCTTATGATCACTATTATCCGCGTATTGCCTGCCCTTCCGGTCTCAACGGATCAGGCACACAATGGACGGTTGTTGTTATGGAAAACAATGGAACCAATAGTTACTATATCAAAGGCTATAATGATGGCAGTACTACACCCATTTATTATAATGACGCAAGTAATCAGCCGGGGTCGGATATAAGTGTAGCAACAAATTACTATCCTTCGGTTGCCTATGACAGCAATTTCCCTTCAGATGGTATTTGGGTCGGGTGGAATATGGATAACACAAGTCCTGCTTATCCATTTGGAACAATCACCAATATTTTAGAAGCGGATTACGCCATCGTCTTAAAATGCGACAATACCGCCATTCCGGTATCTACCGCCACCTACCTGCAGGTACCCGATGGTGTTACCAGCAACAATGCAGATTTAAGCGGATTTCTTTCTTTAGCCGGACGTTTTCATACAGGTGACCTTTTTGCCACCTATATGGCCGTAATACAAAATGGCAGTACTGCAGATGATGTCTGCTATAAAAAAGTCAGCGGGGGTGTATTCCGGTATGGATTGTTTAACAATATAGATGAAAGTAAAATCAATACCTTATCCTTGCAGGCTCTGTTTGATAAAGGAACTTACCCAATGGAAGTCATGGTGTATTCAATGATGGGCCAGAAACTTTTGAACACTACCATCCGTTCAAAAACAGAGGCCGATTTACTAATGAATGAGCAAAGCAAGAATTTGCGATCACTAACGGTCTGGCGTATCTTCAACTCGGAAGGCCTTAGTTCATTTATAAAAACAGTTTATTAATAACCAGTAAGCAGCAGGAGAATTATAATCCTCCTGCTTTACTATTTATTTGCTCTCATGAAACATAAAACTACATACAGAATCATTCTTTCCATTATCCTTATTAAAATATATAGTGTATGTCAAGGCCAGAATCTGAATTATATTAATGACCGTTGCTACGGCACACCCGGGGCTGAAAAAGGTTGTCGTATTATTCAGGCAGGATCAAACTTGCTTATTTCAGGTAATACTTTTTACTCCGGAACTATTGATGATAAAAGTGATTCTTCCTGTTACAATTCCATATCTGGAATGAATTGGGAAATATGGAATGTATTAATAGATACTGCATTAAATAAACTCAGCGATCAAACATTAGGTGGAAGCAACGATGACCAAAGTCCTATTCCATATAATTCCTTGTTAAATCAGAAAATTTATATATCAGCCCGATCAAATTCAGACTCTTCATGCGAAAAATCATACAACAGCAAGGGCAATTTTGATTATTGGCTAATAAAATTAGATTATAATTTAAACGTTTTACAAAATATTGTTTTAGGCAGCCAAGGCCCTGAAAGTACATTCATGTATAAAGATTTACCTTCCGGTAATAGTATATTATTTGGTTCTTCAGGAAATATAATTGGTGGAGATAAAACTGATTCAGGTAATGGCTCAAATGATTTTTGGTTGATTAAATTGGATAGTATAGGAAATAAAATTTGGGACAAATGTTACGGAGGATCATCAAGTGAAATGTTTTTTAATCTGGTAGGGTGGAATGATACACGCGCAGATGTCCTTTCCCTTTCCGGGGATTCTATTTTAATAGTTGGCCAAACAAATAGTCCGGTCAGTGGTATGGTAAGTGATCCGGGCTTTGGAAATTATGACGTATGGTTGATTTTGATTGACAGTGCAGGTAATAGAGTTTGGGATAAACGATTTGGAGGAAGCCTTTATGAATCAATTAACAGTATTATAAGCACCAGTGACGGGTATTTATGTGCAGGTACTACAAATTCGGATGCAGGCGGATCCGTTAGTGATTCCTCATTAGGCACTTATGATGTTTGGTTGATTAAACTGGATAAAGCAGGAAATAAAATTTGGGATAAACGTTACGGAGGGAATGCAAATGACTTTGCTACTTATATTCTTCCATCACCTGATCATGGTTTCTGGATCTTAGGCACAACCAGTAGTTCAGTCGGCGGAGATCTTTCTGAACCTTCATATGGCGGAGGCGATTTTTGGATTGTAAAAATAGATTCTGCCGGAATGTTACTTTGGGAAAAACGATTCGGAGGTCCGGGGAATGATTTATCAACCAATTTCGTCATTATGCCCGACAGTTCCATTTACCTTTGCGGCTTTGCACAGGGTGGGACCTCTGCAGTGAAGTCCGATAGTGGCCGCGGCGATTATGATTACTGGGTGTTGCATTTCAATTATTACAACACCACCACCGGCCTGGCTCCATCTTCAATAGCAAATACTCTCCGGGTCTGGCCAAATCCTTTCCATGAGGCAATCAATATAGAAGGTCTTCTGCCTGCAAATTTATATCTTACACTTTATTCCCCTGACGGCAAACAACTCTGGTCGCAGAGAACGGAAGGAAAGCGAAGTTTGCTAATTCACCTGCCTTCCGGCCTTCATCAGGGAATTTACTTTCTGCGTGTAGAGGGTCCTGGCTTTACCTCTACCGTCCGTATCTGTAAGATCTGAGTTTCAGCAAGTATATGTGCTTTCATGTAGTGCCGTGGATGTTCAACGAAAGATAGTAAGTCCAAATCTAACCTGAATGAGCGAAGAAAGTACTGCCCAAACGCGGTGGTGCTTTAGAATTCCCCATCCAATTCCCGTAATTTAGATTTGGATTTTATTCTGATTCAAAATGGCTCGTCACCAACCACGATCAATCAGGATTCATCTCAAAAAATGCGTTGGGCAGAATGACCGTACAGGCCACTCAACATAAGTGGTAAAAATCATCCGCCTTATTACAATGGTTGTGGCGTGAAAGGAAATACCCCGGCCGTGCGGCCTCAGCGCAGCAGCATTTTTTTGGTGAATACGCGATGATCCCTGACCGCACAGATGAAATAGACACCTCCGCTTGCCCGGATGTGCACCGGGCCTCCCTGCACCGGAAGTTCTGCCATGTAACGTCCGAGTATATCCGTTAAGTAGATGTGGTCGTAGGTGTCGTCCACCGTGAGCTCGAAACTGCCGTCGTTAGGATTTTCAAAGCGGAGCCGCGCTTCGTCCCGTGCTTCCTCCATGCCGGCGGCCTGCTGCCCGCTGCGGTACAGTCCGCCGCCGAAGGTACTGACCCAGATTTCTCCGTTGATGTAAAAGATGCGCTCGGGTTGGCGGAAGGGGAAATCAGGATCTCTGCTGAAGAGCGGCGCCGTACCCTGCAGACCGCTGCAGTGCCAGAGTCCTTCGGTTTCCGTACTCATCCAGGCTTCTCCGTTCAGCACCGGGTTAAACGCGATGGAGCTGACGCGGTCGGCGCCGCTGAAGATGCGGGTCCAGTTTTGTCCCCGGTTGCCGGTTTTGTACAGGCCGCCGAGGCCGTTGGGCGCTCCGCCCCAGCCGCTCCACACGCAGGCATACCAGGTCTGCTGGGCAGGGTCGGCGGGATCCACCACGATGTCTTTGGTATAATACAGCATACCGGCATCGCTGCGGTCGAGCCAGCTGTTGCTGCCGGGTGTCATCACAAAAACCCCCGATGAGGGCGTGAAGCTTCCGCTGGCATCGCGTCGCGCGCAGTAGCCGGCCACCAGCGTGCCGTCGTTGAGCACATGGACGTTGAAGGGATGTCCTTCCGTGCGCGGTGGGTTGGGGAGTTTTACCCAGGTGGAGGCGCTGCCGGCGCTCAGGTTGTCGGTCTTCCAGATGCCGCCTTCCCCCACGCCCATGGCATAGTGAACCACGGAGGCATACAGGCGGTTGGGGTTATTGGGATCGGCGGCGAGCCAGATCACCGGATGGTTGAAGTCGTGCAGGGTCTGCCAGCTGCCGCCGTTGTTGCTGCTGTAACGGATGGTGCCCTGCCCGGCATCAATCTTCGCATCGCTCAGGTAGGTGGTCTGGTACAGGTCGTGCACGGTGCTGGTGGCGGCATAGAGGGTGCCGCCCGCGGGATGTTTCAGCACATAATACGTGCTGTTCTGCGTGGTGGCGCCCGTCATGCGCCAGCTACTCCCGCCGTCGTCGCTGCGGATGCCGTTGATGTCGGAGGCGGCGGAGAACAGCTGCTGGGGGCCATTGGCGCAGAGCCACCAGTGGCTCGTGTTCTCCAGGCCGATGCCGTGATAATGTTTGAATACCGGCGTGTTGGAGGCCGGACCGTTCTGATCCGCCGTACTTACATAGGCCTGTTTCCAGCTGCTGCCGCCCGTTTCGCTGAGGTGCACAAAGCCCAGGTCGGTGAAGACGACATGGCTCGCGTCAAGGGGCGCTACCGCCAGGCCGAGTGCATATTCCCCGTATCCCCAGCCCCGGTCGCCGCCGTCGCCGCTCCAGCCCGTGTAAATGTTGTTGTTGAGCGTGGTCTGAAAGGTCGGATTCCAGAGTGCGCCGCCGTTCCCGCTCTTGTACACCACCGGGACACCGTTGGGGAGATCGCCGCCTGCGGCATACACGGTATTGACATCGTTTTTGGCGCAGGCCACAAAGAAGAGCCGGTCATTGGCGGCGATGCCGTTCATGCGGAGGGTCCAGGCGGTGGAGGTGCCGTTGCAGGAGTAAATGCCCCAGGAGGCGCTGAGCTCCGCCCCCGTGATGCCCGCGTACAATCCGGCCTGCGGCATCAGGGCGGCATATAAACGCAGCGCATTGCCGTCGCGCGCGCCGGCGAAGGAGCTCATGCCCGCCCCCGCCGGCCAGCCGCTCATGATCACCGGGATAAAGAGGCTGCCTCCGTTTGAGGAATGGATCAGTCCGGCGGACGTACCGATGTAAATGTCGTTGCCGTCGAAAAAGGCGCCGGCCAGGTGGATGCCCGAGCCGTTGTTGCTGAAGGTGTACACCAGCTGGTAAGTGCCGCCGCCGTTGTTGGTGTACCAGATTTTGTCGAAGCCGGAGAGGAGGAAGGTGTGCCCGTTATCGGGACTGCCGTACACGGTATACGCCTCCCCGTTAGTAGGGTCCGGCAGGGCCTGCCAGCTGAGTCCCCCGTCGCTGCTGCGCACCGGGCGCCGCAGGTTCGTGCCGTTCTGCGGGCTGTGGTCGATGGCGTAGAGCGTGTCGGGACCGGCGCTGAAGGCGATGGATACCGTGGTGCCCCCCTGCAGCTCGCCGGCATCCTGCAGCTGCCATGCTTCCCCGAAGTCGGGGCTGCGGTACACGCCGCTCATGTCGCTGCTCAGCCATATTTCACTGGCATTGTGCGGGGAGATCACCGGACTGAAAAAGGCGCCGCCGCCGCCGATGCCGCTGGAAGTCCATGTTTGGGAGGGCGCTTCCGCCGCCAGCAGCAGGAAGAGGAAGGGTAGGAAGTTCCTGTACACTCCGTCAAGGTAAGCTTCCCTGGCGCCGCCAAGGACTCAAAATGCGGCAAAACTTACAGGAATACATGCAGTTCATAGACGTCCTGCATCACATGGATGATGTATGCTTTTGGTTGGGTTAAACACCCGTAACTTAAAGGATGGATGGCCTGATGATTCAATGGCGGGTTTTCTTGTTTATGCATCGTGCAAACAGAGCGAGGAAATGATCCCCCGGAATTCCCGCTCCGGAATTGTACTTTACCCTGCTGCTTCTTTACCGCTCTCTCACGAAAGGTGAACCCGCGCCTGGATGATTCGAAGACGGGAGCCCGGCCAGGGTGTACCTCCTGTCCGGAGGCCTTTGATCATATGTAAAAATTTAACTTGCAGGGGAATAAATAAATCTTACATTTGAGTATAATTTTTAAAGAAAAGATTATGAAAAATTTCAAATTTCAAATTTCAAATTTCAAATTTCAAATTTTTTACTGGAATAGTTCTCCTCTTGCTATCCTTGGAATCGTTTCCATCATACGCCCAGTCGTTGCAACTCACCTTAACACCATCCAATTATAATAATTTTAATATTTCCTGCTTT
>JAEUTF010000174.1 GCA_016788185.1 Bacteroidia bacterium
CCATCCGATTCACCATGTTCGACTCCGATAACTGGCAGGAGATTTTCTCCACCATCCGCAAGAACAAGCTCCGCACCTTTCTGACCTGCTTCGGGGTGTTCTGGGGCATCTTCATGCTTGTGGTGATGATCGGTTCCGGCAACGGACTCAGCAACGGCATCCTGCAGGATTTCGCGGGAACCGCCACCAATAGTTTTTTCTGCTGGGCCCAGAAAACATCAAAACCCTACAAGGGGATGAAGCCCGGCCGGAATTTTAATTTTAACAATGAAGATTCAAGGGCATTGAAGAACCTGCAGGAACTGGCCGTGGTGGCACCCATGAACCAGCTGGGAAATTACCAGGGTACCAACAACGTGATCCGGGGGCTGAAGAACGGAGGCTTTGAAGTTTCAGGAATTTATCCCGAGCTGAAGCAGATCGAGGACATGAAAATCAGCGCCGGGCGCTTTATCAACAAAAAAGACATCGACGACAAACGCAAGGTAGCCGTCATCGGCAAGCGGGTACGGGAGATCCTGTTCAACAAAGACGAAAATCCCATCGGAGAGTACATCCGGGTGCAGGGCGTTTACTTCCGGGTGATCGGGGTGACCGAGCCGGCATCCGGTGGAGAGCGGGGCAGGGATCAGGGCGAGAAAGTGCAGATCCCCTTCAGCACCTTCCAGCAGGCATTTAACTACGGTGATGTGGTGGGCTGGTACGCCATAATGGCGGCACCCGGCGTACCCGCCACGGTGGCCGAAGAGAAAGCGCTGGCCATGCTCCGGGAGCGGCACAAGATCGCTCCGGATGATGCCATTGCCATCGGCCACTGGAACATGGAAAAGGAATTCAATAAGCTGAACGGACTCTTTACCGGCATCAGCGGATTGGTCTGGATCGTGGGCACCGGTACCCTGCTGGCCGGAATCATCGGGGTCAGCAACATCATGCTCATCGTGGTGAAAGAACGAACCAAGGAGATTGGCATTCGCAGGGCCATCGGAGCACCTCCGCTGCACATTGTGAAGCAACTGATCATCGAGTCGGTGTTTCTCACCGCCATGGCCGGCTATGTCGGACTCATCCTCTCCGTGGCCTTGCTGGAAGCCGTTGCCGCCGCCCTTCCGAAAGGAGAGGGAGGCATGTTCAGCAATCCCACCATCGACCTGAATGTAGCCCTGACCGCGCTGAGCATCCTCGTGGTGGCGGGAGCGCTGGCGGGACTCATCCCGGCGAGAAAGGCCATTGCCATCCCGCCGGTGGAAGCCCTGCGCTACGACAATTAATAACGGCCAGCTTCGCGAGGCCTTCATCCGCATCAACAACTGAAAAAAATAGCAGCAAAAAAATATGAAACGAATTTTCAGAATCCTTGGAGTAGTACTGCTGATCGGCACCTTCGTCTGGACACTTTACTTTTTATATGCCAAATCGGAGAAGCCCCCGGTGGAGTACAAAACAGAAAAGGCCACCAAAATGAGCATCATCCGCAAAACGGTGGCCACCGGTTCGGTCATCCCTCGCCGTGAGGTGTTCATCAAGCCGCAGGTATCGGGCATTGTGGATGAGATTTACATCGTCGCCGGGAAAATGATCCGGAAGGGCGATGTGATAGCCAAAGTGCGCATCATCCCGAACATGGTGAACCTGAATGAGGCGGAGAGCCGGGTGAACCGCGCTAAAATCAGCATGGACCAGGCCCAGGTGGATTTCGACCGTTACCAGAGTTTGTTTAAAGACAAAATCATCAGCCCGGCCGAATTCCAGCAGTATGAAATCCGTCTGCGCCAGGCCCGCGAGGAAATGACCACCGCCCAGGACAATCTCGACCTCATCAAGGAAGGCGTGGCCAAAAGCAGCGGCAAAGCCACCAATACCCTGATCCGCTCCACCATCAGCGGCATGGTGCTGGACGTACCCGTGAAGGAAGGCTTTTCGGTGATCGAGTCCAATACCTTCAATGAAGGCACTACGGTAGCCTCGGTGGCGGACATGGGCGAAATGATTTTTGAAGGAAAAGTGGATGAGTCGGAGGTCGGGAAGATCCGCCAGGGCATGGATCTCATCCTTACCGTCGGGGCCATTGAAAATTACAAATTCAACGCGAAGCTCGAGTACATTGCACCTAAAGGCGTGGCGGAAAACGGCGCCATCCAGTTTCAGATCCGGGCGGCGGTGCTGCTGGATACCACCTATTTCCTGCGCGCGGGCTACAGCGCCAATGCCGACATCATCCTCGATCGTAAGGATCAGGTACTCGGCATTCCCGAAAGCGTTTTACAGTTTTCCGGCGATTCCACCTATGTGGAAGTACGGCAGTCGCCCACCGAATTCAGAAAGCAACTCCTGAAAACCGGTATTTCCGATGGAATCAATATCCAGGTGCTCGAGGGTCTGAAAGAAAACGATGAGCTGAAAGTGCCGGCCGGAACCGCTGCAGAAGCGAAAAGCTGAGAAATTATTTCACTGGTTTTCAGGCGATCTGCAAGGTATCGCCGGTTGACCGGCTTAAAAGTCTATAAAATCTATAGGAATTACATTTTTATTGATGTATATTGCATCAGCAAAGGC